>JBJHDE010000683.1:0-1926 GCA_050486385.1 Planctomycetales bacterium
GACAGATGCCGGACTCGTCGACCTGGCCGCCGCGGAGCGGATGGGTCCGCTTGTAGGTGTGATCGTGGTTCTCGAAAGCCACCTCGATGCCGTGCTGCTCAAACAGCGGCACCCAGTGCTCGCGGACCAGTTTCGCGACATTGCCCTCGGGCGAACGATGTGAACTGTAGGCCGGTACGTGATACACCGGAAATACGTGCGGGACCTCCTTGCGGGCGACGAGCTGCTCCTCCAACCACTCGGTCTGCGGTCCGGCCACCGGATTGGCATGCTGGCTGTCGAGCATGATGATGCTCAGATAGTCGCCAAAATCCAAGGTGTTGTAGCCGGGTTGCCCGGGAAAGGCGAACAACCCGAAAAAGAACGGGGCGACCTTGGCCCGATGCTCGTCGGTATCCTGGTGATCGCGGCGGACGTAGCCTCCCTGAACCTCGTGATTGCCAATGCCCAAGACGACGGGCACCACACGGCCATCTTCGGCGACCAGCGTGTCGCGAACGGCCGCGAACCAGTCGTGCCACCTGCCCACACGATCCGGGCGGCCATCGGCATAGGCCAGGTCCCCACCCCAAACCATGAAATGGGGATCGTGCTTCATGGCCTCGCGGTTGGTCTTTTCAAAATCTTCCCGCCGATGCATCGTGTCGCCGCCCAGGGCAATCCGCACGGGCTCGCTCAGGTCGGCTGGCATGGTTTCCAAGCGGTAGGTGCGTCCGGCGGGATCGAGCCGAAACTCGTACGTCGTGCCGGGCTGGAGTCCGGTCAGCTCGACGCGATGCACCGTGCGGTCGGTATGCGGAAAGGGCCGCGCGTCGCCCTCGGCGGCTTGCCAAGAGTCAGCACCCTTCTGCCGATACTCAAGCTGGCTGGCCCGCTGGGGCTCGGCCGGGGTGTGCCAGTCGATGGTCATGGTGGTGGTCGGATCCTGCTGCCAGGTCAGCAACAGACCCAGCGGTTGAAAGCCCTCATCCGCCCCCTCCAGGGCCAGTGGAAGATTCGCCCCGCAAAACATCACCAGGCCCAGCAACCAGGCCCACAAGTTACGACGTGTCATCGGTGGTCAACTCCTCGAAGCGAAGTGTGCGGCCGTCTGCCGCGTGTTCGTCCCGAGGATGTTCGCTCGTGTGGTGGTTCGCAACCCCTCCCGATTTGCCACACACGGGCCTCGCAAACGCAAACCGGGCGGCGGGACCCGTCGTGCGGGACCGGCCACCCGGCAAGAGAATCGTCGTTAAGCCAACGGTCGAGGGCCGCCCTCCGGCGTTGCCCCGCGGAGTGGGCTCACTCTTCGGACTTGTCTTCCTCGTCTTCGGTGAGTTCCTTGAGCCGGATCTTGCGGAACCAGACCTCGGCCGCCGGGTCGCCCCGGAAGCTATGGACCTGCAGGCCGATGTGCCCGCTGCGATAGCGCTCGTTGAGGATCTCGGCGTGCTCGGATTCGTCGTAGTTGAACTCTTCGATCTTCTTGTCGTTGACGTAAGTCGTGATCACTGGGCCGCGGGCCACCACGCGAAACGGCGTCCACTCCTCGGCGTTGACGGGCACCTTGTCGCTACGGTTCTTGCTCAACCAGCCGGTGCCCATCCCTTCGCCATAGATGTAGCCCGAGACCTGATTGGGAAACTCGACTTCGACCTGCGGGCCCATGAAGCGGCCTTCGGGCTTGTCGTCCTTGGTGTGGCTGCGGACCTGCACGCCACTGTTGAGCCGCTTATCGAATTTGACTTCGAAGGTCAGTTCGAAATCGCCGTAGGCCTTCTCGGTGGTGAGAAACGAGTTGGGGCTGCCGGGCTCGGTCTTGCCGACGATCGCGTCGCCTTCCACGCGGTAGGTGGCGGTGCCGTTCCGCTGGACCCAGCCGCTGAGATCTTCGCCGTTGAACAGTTCGATCCAGCCTTCGTCCTCGGCGGGCTCGTCCTGGGCCAG
>JBJHDE010000683.1:1936-3003 GCA_050486385.1 Planctomycetales bacterium
AGCCGGGCCCCACCATCAAGCCCGCCAGGGCCACCCAACACCATGCGTACCGTGCCATCGCTTTGTTCCTCGCGAAAGAAGTTCTGTCCCAGCGCGACACCGCGGGCCAGCGGCCCCGCGCCACGCAAACCAATTGTCGCCTCAGCGTAGTTCGCGCCGCCCAAGGGCCGCAAGCGGCTCGGCCGGTGGACCCGATTTTCCGATGGCGATGGCCCGCCCGCGATCGTGCCCCGCCGCGAGCCCGTCATGGCAACCCCGCTGGGGCTGGTCGGCTCACGCCGGGGGCGAAGCGGCATCGTGGGGCGCCCGCGCGTCCTGGAGCCAGTGCCGCAGTGAATCTTCAAGCCGTGGATAGGCGAAGTAAAAGCCCAGGGCTTCGGCCCGACGGGGCAACACCCGTTGGCCGCCGGCCAGGACGTCGGCGGCTTCGCCAAAGATCAGTTGCAAGGCCAACTTGGGAGCCGGCAGAAAGGCGGGCCGATTGAGGATCTGGGCCAGCGTCTTGGTGAACTCCTGATTGCGGACGGGTTCGGGCGCGGTGCCGTTGATGGGTCCGGTGAAGGCCGGCTGGTCGATGGAGGCCAGGATCAGCCGGACCAAGTCGTCCAGGTCGATCCAGCTCATCCACTGTTGGCCGTTGCTGACCGGACCGCCCAGGCCCAGGCGAAACGGCAGCAACACGGTTCCCAGCAGTCCGCCATCGCGACTGAGCACCAGCCCGGTCCGCAGGCGGACCACGCGGACCCCCAGCGGCTCGGCCATCTGGGCGGCATGTTCCCAGTCGATGGCCACGCGGCTGAGAAAGTCGTCGCCGGGCGAATCGCCTTCGATGCGGTCGCCCTCGGGGACATTGCCGTAGTATCCAATGGCCGAGCCACTGACGAACACCGCCGGCGGCGACTGTGCCTGTTCGAAGGCCCGCACCAGGTTGGCGGTGCCGATGACGCGGCTCTCGCGGATGTCGCGTTTGGCCCGCATGGTCCAGCGTTGGCAGATGGTTTCGCCGGCCAGGGCAATTGCGGCATCGCAGCCGTCGACCCTGCGAATCCAATCGCCCAGGACGCGCG
>JBJHDE010000684.1:0-2992 GCA_050486385.1 Planctomycetales bacterium
GATAAGGCCCGGCGGTGTCGAAGGGCTGCCCCTGGGCGGTGTCCTGGTCGCGGAAGGTGTGGTTGTACAACCAGATCAGGGCTCCATGATGCTGGGGCGTGGTCGCGCCAAAGCCCTGGGCAAAGGCCCCAGTGCCCGACATGCCATTGCGGGCCCAAACATTGTGCGGATAGCCGCCACGCTTGGGATAGTGCGCATTGCCGCCCGGCGGAAGCGTGAGCATGACCCATTTCAGCGTCATCCACTCGACGTTCGGCCAGGGCGAAATGAAGTCCTGGCCGCCGGCCACCTTCCAGGCCTGAATGGCCGGCACCAGGGCCGTGTCCGAGGCAATCACGCCCGGCCCGTCGCCTTCGGCAAACCAGCCATGATCGCCCCAGCCCTCGCGCATCTGGCGTTCAATGGCCTTGCGATTGACCTCCAGCAGCTGCTCGACCCGCTCGTGGTCGACGCCGGTATCGTGACGCAATGCCAGCAAGGCCAGGGCCGCCCCGCCAATCTGCGGTCCCCAGTGATTGGAACCCGGGCGGTGCCGCGAGCCGCGGGCCAGTTCATCAAGACTCATGAACCGGCCTTCGTTGTAATCCAGCATCGCCTGGGCGACCTGCTGGCGGAAGTCTTCGTCCCAGCCATCGAAGCACAGATCGTAGGCCATGGCCATAGCTCCCAGGGCAGGCCCACTGCGGAGCGCTCCGACCGGAGCGCGAAACGAGTAGCGGTTGTCGCGGTCGCGTTGGCCATCCAACATCCGCTCGACACAGCTTCGGCCCAGGTCGGCGTAGCGACGCTCGCCGGTGAGTTGATACAGCAGGCCATAGCCCGCGGCGTGGGTCATTGTGAAGGCTCGGCCGACCGGCGCGGTCTCGTTGAAGCGACCGGCGCCGTCGGATTGCCGACCGCGGTTGGGGTTGAACTCGCTGGGCAGCCCGGTGCCTTCGGCTCCGTCCAACAGAAACCGCAGCCGTTTGACGATCGCTTGCCCGCCGGGCGTTTTTGCTTTCTCACGCAGTGCCGGCAGCTCCGCGGCACGAAAGAACAGCCGCGGGTGTTCGTCCCGCTGGGGCGGATCAAACTCTGGTACGGCAGCCGGAATGGCCTGTTCCTGGTCGCTCTGGTTCTGTTGGCTTTGGGCTAGCCCCCCAGACAACGCCGCCATCACCACGGCGGCACAGCCCACCACCCGCATGCACCTCATTGCGTCCTCCCAGAACCGAGCCGACAGGGACCTTATGAGAGAATGCCCGTCGATGGACGCTGGTTTCTCGAAAAATCTCAGCGTCCTCGAGTCGTCGCCGTGGCGATTGCGGCAACGCAACCTGGTCCGAGTCCCAAGAGAAACCCCCGCTCCGCCGCGATGGGCGGAAGAGCGGGGGCTTGCGGTCGGTGACACACCCGGCGGGGCCGGTGGCTCAGTAGTTCATTTTGATTTCGCGTCCGCTGTCGTCCCAGCTCTCGATGAGCAAGTGTTCGGGCGAGACGTGGGCCACACCCAGAATCTGAATGGTCAGTGTGCCCCGGGCCTCAAGCTCGGCGATTTCGCGACGCTTGTTGTTGTTCAAAAACGTCTGGACCTCGTCGGCCACGTGGACCACGACCCGCGAGAGTCGGGTATCGCCGCAGACGCCGCCCAGGGTCCGCAGCACCTCGATGGCCATGCTCTCGGCGGTCTTGACCAACCCGGTGCCCTTGCAACAGGGGCAGTCCTTGTAAACGCTCCGCTTGAGCGACGGCCGGATCCGCTGCCGCGTCATCTCGATCAGGCCAAACGGACTGGTCCGCAGCACCTTGGTGCGGGCACGGTCCCGCTCGACCGCGTCGCGGAGCGCCCGCTCGACACCGCGGCGGTGTTTATCGCGGCGCATGTCGATGAAGTCGTTGACCACCACGCCACCCAGATCGCGGAGCCGAAGCTGGCGGGCGATCTCTCGGGCTGCCAGCAGGTTCATCTGATAGGCGGTCTCTTCGGCGTTCTCGCCCTCGGTGCGGAAGTTGCCGCTGTTGACGTCAATCGCCACCAGGGCCTCGGTCTGGTCGATCACAATCGAGCCGCCTTTGGGCAAGGGGACCTCCCGCTGATGAATCCGGGCGATCTCTTGCTCGATGTTGTACTTTTGAAACAGCGGCTCGGGCCCCTCGTACAACCGCAAGCGGTCGGCGTACTTGGGCATCACCAATTCCAAAAACTCCTTGGCCCGGCGGTAGGCGTCCGGTTCATCCACCCAGATGGTATCGATCTCGCTGGTGAAAATATCGCGGATGGTCCGCGTGATCATGTCGCTCTCTTCGTAGATATCAATCGGTGCCGGGTACTTTTTCACCCGACGCACGATGACCCGCCACAGTCGTAACAGGTACGACAGGTCGCGGCCCAGGTCCTTCTTGGTCCGCTCGACCCCGGCGGTGCGAATGATGAAACCCAGGCCCTTGGGCGGTTCCAACTCCAGCAGGGTGTCGCGCAGCTTCCGCCGCAGCGAGACGTCTTCAATCTTGCGGCTCACGCCCACCCGCCCCAGCGAGGGCATCAGCACGAGATACCGCCCGGGGATGCTGATGTAGGTCGACAGCGTGGGCCCCTTGGTGCCCATGCCCTCCTTGATGACCTGAATCAGGACCTCGTCGCCTTTGCGGAACACATCCTGAATGGGCGGCTTGAACCGCGGGCGTGCGCCGGGACGGGGCCCTCGCGGGCGCCCCGGACCGCTGGGGCCATCGGCGTCGACATCGTCGTCGCCTTCCTGCCCGTGAGCATAAATCTCGTCGAGTGAGAAACCCGCCTGGCGGAAGTAGTGCGGCTCGACATCGCTGATGTGCAGAAAGCCATTGCGGCCCACGCCAAAATCCACGAAAGCGGCCTGGATGCTGCTCTCGATGTTGACGATGCGACCCTTGTAGATGTTGCCGACATAGTTCTCGGCGCCGGCCCGCTCAAGGTACAATTCCTCAAGCACGCCATCTTCGACGATGGCGATCCGGCTTTCTTCGGGCTGCCGGG
>JBJHDE010000685.1:0-2980 GCA_050486385.1 Planctomycetales bacterium
ACTCGGTGCAGACCCAATTGGACGGGATCTTGCTGCAGGCCTATTTCACCGGAGCCGGTTCCTTTTTGCCCCTGTCGACCGATACCGAATACGAAGGCCCGAAAAAGCGAACGGCGATTGTGGCGACCTGTGCCCTGATGTCCACCTTCGTGACGGCGATCCTTCTGTTCGGCCTGGCCTGGTTGGTGACCGATCCGCTGTGGCTGCGAGTGATTCAGATTCTGGCGACCATGATGCTGGTCTACACGTTTGTCTTCTCGTTTCCGATTCAACCGCTGGACGGTTGGTATCTGTGGGGAATCTCGCCGTGGCTGTGGGGCGTGGTGTGGATTCCCATTCTCATTGCCTTCATGGTGGCCGTGCCCGAGTCCATCAACATCATTCTCTAACGCCGGCCATCTGACCGCCCGCCCGATGACCCGCGAAACCGAAACCGAAACCAAGCCTCCCGAGCCCGACCTGGCCGGCGCGACGCCCTCGGGTACGTCGGTCTGGATGCCGTCGATCTCGCCGGACGAGTCGCGGCAGCCCAGCACCACGCAGACGGGCCGCCAGATGGTGGTGATCGTGCTGTTGGTGGTGGGTTGGACCTATGTTTACAACATCGTCATCAAGGGCCTGTCGCCGGGGCCCGCGTTCTTTGAAATTCTGAACACCATCAGCGACGACCTCGTGTTGGGGGCAGTGGTCACCATCACGGTGGGCGTGCTGATTGCCGTGTTGTTCAGTGTGACCAAGTTGTACACGCAGATCATCGCGAACATCTATTCGTTTCGCATCATTGAAGACATTGTGCATGACGAGCTACGCCACGGGCAATTCCGCACGGTGTTTCTCAAGCTGCTCAACTTTCAGGATCAACCGCACCCCGAGCGGGTCTGCCCGGCGCGGGCCAGTTCGCTGATGTTTAGTTTCGCGTTCATCTACGTGATGAGCTGGATCTACCTGGTGCTGTTCAGCGAGGCGCTGTTCTTCGTAAGCTGGAGCGCCGGCGTCAATCTCGAAGTCAACGACCAGACCCTGATGATGTTGCCGACCCTGGCGCTGGCCATTCCGTTTTCGGCCCGGGTCATGGCTTATATCCGCTATCCGTATGCCCAGGACTACGCCGACTTTATGCCGGGGGCCGTGTTCGTGCTGGTGATGGTCACCAGCCTGGGCTACTTGTTTGAAAGCGACGATCAACGCTTCTATCTGCTGCAGGTCTGGCAGAACGAACGCTACCTGGTGGTCTATCTGCGGAATGGGGCCTTCCTGGCCTTTGTGCCCGTGTTCTTTGAAGCCATGTACTGGCTGCTGGAACTCAGCCGGCTCAACCGCCACGCCGAACGTGAAGAGAAACGCCGGGCCACCATGATCCGCCGCTGAACGCGCCGAACATTCCCGCACCTTTCCGCAAGGGGAAACCCGAGTGTCGTTGGGCTATGACGAGGCCTTGACCTTCTTGTACGGGCGACTCAATTACGAGCAGCAGCCCATGGGCCGTTACACGCCCGAGGCCATGCCGCTGGGGCGGATGCAGCGATTGCTGGCGGCCTTGGGGAACCCCCACCTGACCATGCCGGCGATTCACATCGCGGGCACCAAGGGCAAGGGATCGACCGCCGCCTTGGTGGCCGAGGCCCTGCGGGCGAGCGGGCGGCGAACGGGTCTGTATACCTCGCCTCACTTGGAACGCATTGAAGAACGCATCGGCATCGACGGCCACCTGGTGGCCCCCGAGCGATTCGTAACGGCCGTCGGCCGGCTCAAGCCGATTGTCGCCCAACTCGACGCCCGTGGTGAACGGGCCACCTTCTTTGAACTGGTGACCGCCCTGGGCTGGATGCTGTTTCGCGAAAGCGGCGTCGAGGTGGCCGTCATCGAAGTTGGCCTGGGCGGGCGTCTGGATAGCACGAACATTTGCCAACCCGTGGTCACGGCCATCACCAGCATCAGCCTGGATCACACCCGGCAACTCGGCTCTACGCCTGAGGCCATCGCCGGCGAAAAGGCGGGCATCGCCAAACCCGGCGTGCCGATGATCAGCGGCGTGCCGCCGGGCCCGGCGGCCGAGCGGATTGCCGAAGTTTGCCGCCAAGTGGGCGCCCCGCTGTGGGCGTTGGGCCAGGATTTCGCGGTGGTCGAGCGGCAGCCTTCCCTGCCGCCGACGGCACAGCGGGTCACGATCCGCTCGCCCCGGCATCCCGACGGTCGGGCGTATCCCTTGGCGCTGCTGGGCCCTCATCAGGCGACCAACGCGGCGGTGGCCGTGCGGATTTTGGACGAGCTGGCCGGCTTGGGCTGGAGTGTCGACCCGTCGGCCATCGACCAGGCCTTTGCCACCACGCAAGTGCCCGGTCGCTGCGAGCTGGTCGCCGCCAGCGTGCCGCAGGTGCTGGACGTGGCCCACAATGCAGCTTCGATCGCTGCGCTGTTGGATACCCTCGACGAGGTGTTTCCCGGTCGGCGACCCGTGGTCGTGCTGGCACTCAGTCGCGAGAAAGACACCGCCGGCATGCTGGCCGCCCTGGCCGGTCGGGTCGAGCGGCTGTTTCTAACCGCGTACCAGAGCAACCCCCGGGCGCTCTCGGCCGAGGCCCTGGAGTTGGCCGTTCGCGGTGTTTCGCCCCCGCTGGCCGCCGAGCGAATCGACGGGCCTCCGCTGGCCGCCTGGCAAGCCGCCTGTCGCGCGTCGCAGCCGGGCCAGCCGGTGGTCATCACCGGAAGCACCTTCCTGGTGGCCGAACTCCGCTCGGCCGTGCTGCACGCCGTCAGCGCGCGGCAGGCCGTGTGAACCAAGCCGGCTCAGTCGGGCATTGCGGCGTTGTCGGCTGCCGGCAACGGGACGTCAAACCGTCGGGCGATGTCTTCCACGAACGCCCGATGCCCTTCGGGCACCGCGCGATGCCAACGGGCCAGGTAGGCGGCAAACGACTCGCCCTCGGGACGGCGCTGGGCATTCAGCCAGCGGACGGCTTCCCACCGGCGGGGATCCTCT
>JBJHDE010000686.1:0-2979 GCA_050486385.1 Planctomycetales bacterium
ACTAGGGGTATTGACTTAACAAGAAGGTGGCGTATCGCTATAATCAGGGATTCCCTTCTCTAACCTAGCGTCATTGCGGTTTTTGATTGGTGAGCGTTGTGGGTAGCCGAGGCGGCTGGGTTGGCAGGAGCCGCTGGGATCAACCACGAAGAGCGCGAAGAAGGGATTTTCTTTGTTTTCTTTGCGGCTTTTTGATGGGTGAGCGTTGTGGGTAGCCGAGGCGGCTGGGGTGGCTTGAACCCCAAAAATGCGAAGATTGGGGTGATCTTGACTCTCGATGCTTTCAGAGATTGTTGACGATGCGTTTAATGCCGTCTTTGATGAGCTTGGTGTTCCAGTTTACGAGGAATCCGAGCCGGTAAGGTGAGAGTTTCAATAGGTGATCAATTGGGCTTCGTGGACTGGGGTGAGGGCCTGGACTGCTTTGTTCTCGATGATGATGCAGTCCTCAACAAGCATATCGAGTCGGTATCCGACATCGATTGTTCGCCCACGATAGATGACCGGTAGTTTCACTTCGCACCGCGTCTTGATGCCTCGTAACTGAAATTCCTGCGCGAGGCAGGCTTGGTAGGTTGATTCCAGTAGACCCGGCCCCAGTTCACGATGGACAGTGAGCATCGCGTCGACCGACTGCTGGGCGACAGACTCAATCTCCCTATTCATGCTATACATCCCCGAAACCTGATAATCGATCCAAACGCGCTTCCCAACCGGGATCACGGGCGTTCACAAGCTGGGATAAACGGCACGACATGCGGTCGCTTTAGCGACGACGACGCCGTTGGCTGAAGCGACCGCGGAGGCCGACGACGGCGGAGATGAGGGCGGCGACGTCGGCCTCGGTGTTGAACATCGCGAAGCTGGCGCGGGTCGAGGCGGCAATGCCCAGGTGCTTGTGCAGGGGCATCGTGCAATGGTGGCCGGCGCGGACGGCGATGCCTTCACGATCGAGCAACTGGGCCACATCGTGAGCGTGGACCCGATCGATCACGAAACTGACCAACGGCCCGCGGGCGGTGGGCGGGGGACCGAGCAAGCGGACCCCTTCAATCTCGGCCAGCCCAGCGTAAGCGGCGCGGACCAGCCGGTCCTCGTGAGCGTGGATCGCCGCGGTGCCGTGAGCCTCGACGTAGTCCAGGGCCGCGGCCAAGCCAATCGCGGGCACAATCGGCGGCGTGCCGGCTTCAAACTTCTCGGGCAGTCCCGCTGGCTCAAAGCCTTCAAACGTCACCGTGCGAATCATGCCCCCGCCGCCGGTGGCGGGCGGCATGCTGTCGAGCAACTTTTCGCGACCCCACAGGACGCCTACGCCCGTCGGCCCGTGGATTTTGTGACCGCTGAAGGCCAGCAGATCGATGCCCAAAGCCTGCACGTCGGTCGCGGTGTGGGGCACACTCTGCGCGCCATCCACCAACACCACCGCTCCGGCCGCATGGGCCAAGCGGGCGATCTCGGCCAAGGGGGGAACGGTGCCCAACACGTTGGACATCCCGGTCAGGGCGACCAATCGGGTTCGCGGCGACAGGGCCCTGGCGAAGCCTTCGAGATCGAGCTGGCCGTCTTCGGTGAGCGGGGCGTACTTGACTACGCAGCCCGTGCGATCAGCGGCCATGAACCAGGGCACCAGGTTCGAGTGATGCTCCATGGGGGTGACCAGCACCTCGTCGCCCGGTTGCAATCGACCGGCCGACCACGACTGAGCCACCAGATTGATAGCCCCGGTCGTGCCCGAGGTGAAAACAACCTCGTGCTCGCTGGCGGCGTTGAGGAACTTGGCCACCGTCCGCCGCGCGGCTTCGTACAGGGCGGTCGCCCGCTCGCTCATGACGTGGATGCCGCGATGCACGTTGGCATAGCTGGTCTGGCAGACCTCGGTCATGCGGTCGAGCACGACCTGTGGGCAGGGCGACGAGGCCCCGCTGTCGAGGTACACCAGCCGCCGATCGTCGTGCAGCCGCTGATCGAGAAGCGGAAAGTCCTGGGCAACCGAAAGCAGGGTGTCTGGCATGAGCGATCAGGAAGAAGCGGAACCCGAGATCACCTGATCCCGGCCGCGGCCGACCCGGGCGGAAGACGCCGGGGCCTCGGAGTGCAACGCGACTTGAGCGACCCGCCACGGCAGCAAACAGCAATTTTGCCGGTTAGGGGTCAGCCGGACGCCCAGCATTGCCAGCATATCTTCGGCCGAAATCCGGGAAATTTCGGCCAGGGTTTTGCCTTCCAGGGCCTCCATCAACATCGAGGCCGAGGCTTGGCTGATGCAGCAGCCCTCGCCCTCGAACCAGGCCTCGCGGACCACGTCGCCTTCGACGCGAAGCTCGATATGCACCCGATCACCGCACAACGGATTGGTGTCTTCGTGGGTGTGCGTGGCGTGGTCGCAATGCCCGCGATTGTAGGGGCACTCGTAGTGGTCGAGGATGTGATCCTGATAGATGTCTTCGGCCTCGGGCATCCCAGCTCCTCGGGGTGCGGGGGCAGGCAAAGAGGGTGGAACGGCAAGGGCGACCCCAGGGGTGCCAGATTGCCGAATCGTCTCCGGAAGTTTACACCCCGCTGGGGCGGAAGTCGAGCGTCGCGGCCAAGCAAATGCAATTCAATTGCACCACCAGGGTTGCACGGGTGGCCCCAGGCGAACCACCATATTGGCGGGTTGGCCGGCCGCCCAGAACCTGGAAACTCGATTCCAGCTCGAAGTGGCGCTGTCGACCTCCGGTCGGCCTCGGTGCGATTTCTCACGAATCGCGCGGGAATCGGTGATCGGCTGGTGATCCTTATCCGTTGAGAAGATGTTTTGCCAAGGTCCGTCATCCGGAGCCGCCAGGTCGAGTCGGCCTTGGGTTTCGGTGTCTCTCCCCCGAAGACTGGTTGCGCTCCATGGCTTCTCCTCCCCCAATTCCCAAGATCCTGACCAACGCCGATTGGCAAAAAAAGAAAGGGTTGATGGCCAAAATGACCAAGGCCGCGGGCGTGGGC
>JBJHDE010000687.1:0-2974 GCA_050486385.1 Planctomycetales bacterium
AATGTTCGACCCACTCGCGAAACTGCGGCTGCTCGGCCAGCAGTTGCTCGGCGCGAAGGCGCTCCTGTTCGGTGGCTTCACCGTCCAGGTAGGCCATCAGCAGCAGTCGGTCGTTATGGTTGTCGGCGTCCATCGGAGTATTGGTGACCCGTGGGGGGAATCGGCACGGTTCGCGACTTGTCCGGTTGCCGCACGACTTGGCGTTGGCTCATGCCAAGGCCAAGCAATGCGCGAGTCGTCCAGGTCTGGGGCCGGGGGTTCCAGCGGGTCGAGTCGGTTCCTGAAGGTTCGTGGAGTACAGGGGCTCGGGGGAATGGGTCAGCGTGGCGTGTCTTCGGGCATCATCTGTTCCAGGCACTCTTTGAGTTGGGCCCGGGCACGGAACAATCGGCTGCGGACCGTGCCGATGGGAATGTCCAACATGTCGGCAATTTCCTCGTAGCGTCGCCCGTCCAGTTCTTTGAGCACCAGGATCGCACGATGGTCTTCGCTCAGGGCGGCCAGTGCGGTTTGCACTTGCTGGACGTTTTCCTGACTTTCCAGGCGTTGTTCGGGTGGTGGACCGGGGTCGTGTGGCTCGAAGTGGGTGGACTCGCGGATCTCGTCGACCGAGGTCCGCGGCCGCCGCCGCCGAGTCCGGCTGACCGCGGTATTGAACGCAATGCGATACAACCAGGTGTAGAAAGCCGCGGACTGCTGGAACGAGGCCAGCTTGACAAACGCCTGGGTGAAGGCCTCCTGGCAGACGTCGCGAGCCTCTTCGCGGCAGCCCACCAGATGGACCAGCATTGTGAACAAGCGGTCCTGATACCGCACGACCAGCTCGCCAAAGGCTTGGCGCTGCCCGCTTAAGGTCCGCTCGATCAGACGTGCGTCATCGTCCATCACGGCTTGCTCATCACTATTGACGACGGCGCGGCGGCCCAAGTTCCCTGGCCCGGCTCCGTCCGGATCCTTTTGCCCCGCCAACCCACCGAGGGTCAGCAGCGGCTAGCGCGACTCTTCCGACCATCTTGCCGCCCGGTGGGGGGCCTGTCAAACCGTTGTCACGCATCAACTTGTGTCGATCGGACGATCCAACACCCGGCGCAAAGCGTGGGTCGCGGACACGGGGCATGGGGTTCATCGAAAACGGCAGCAAAAGTTTTTTTGATCGCCAGCCACCCCCCGCTAAGCATGCGAGCGGGAAATCGACTGAAGGCCGCCGGCGAAATAGACGATATCCGACCAGCGGTTGGCGTCGTGGATTCGCACTCGGCGAGTCCCTGGCCCAATCCATCTGGCATGGACCGCCCTAGGGGGGGCGGAGCACTGAGGCGCAGGGACGCGCCTCGGCGAGGCTTCTGGGCGGCACTCTGGCGCGGCATTCATCCCGTGCGGCTGCGAGCCCCGAGCGCGTTGCGTTTCACGCTTTCTGGATCCTCCCGAGCCAAGGGGACCGTATCGCATGGACATGGATGTCGAAGACCGCGATCGCGACGAGGTGTTGGCCGAACTCCGCGAGCTACTCAAGGCACGTCACTATGCCTTGACGCGGGCGTTGATGGGCGACCTCGGCGAGTTGGAATCCTACAATCAGAAGGTCAGTGGCGACGTACTGGACTGTGCCCTGGACAGCGAACAGTACGAGGTCAGCAGCCGCCTGGTGAGCGTGCAGAGCGCCGAACTCGCCAAAACCGAGCAGGCCCTGCGACGCATGGCGGCGGGTATTTACGACCAGTGCGAAGGGTGCGGGGCGACCATCGGCTTGCCTCGACTGGTGGCCTTGCCGTATACCACCATTTGCATCGACTGCGCTCGGGCCGAAGAAAACGACAACATCCCGGCCCCGCACGCCTGGGGTCGCAGCCGCGAGGACGCCGAAAGCGAAAGCCTGGCCGATCTCGACATGGACTGAGGCCCGGCGTTGTCGCTACCAACCGCTCCTCGGGGCAAGGTCCGCCATGTGGCGAACTTGCCCCGTTGGGCTTGGATGACTCCGAGGCCTGGCCGTGCCCGTATCCTTTGACGAAATTGAGCGGCTCAAGCGCTTGTGGACCGATCGCCGCGTGCGGATCGGTTCCGAGCGCCCCGAGCTGGCCCGCTTCCGCCCCTACGAGGGCCGCGTGGTGACCATCACCATGAACGGTCGTGCGTTGGTCGAGTGGCTCGATTCGCCCGGCGATATCGGTTGGCACGACCTGGACCTCGACGACCTCGTGGCGCTGGACGCACCGGCCGAGCCACCGCGGGACTGAGCCGCGTCAGCCGTCGAGCGTGACCGAATCGCCCAGGCGAATGCGGCCCGCATCCAGCAGCCTGGTGTTCACGCACAGCCGGAAGTAGTGCGTAAACCGCTCGCGGGGGGCCCAAGCGGGAAGCTGGGCCTCGCGGAGTTCGGCCATCCGTTTGGCAAAGCGTGGCGTCAGCGCGCCCGATCGCGGGTGTCGGCTGGGCACCACGCATCGCTGGCAAGGATTGGTACCCGCCAGGCGGGCTTGTCCGATTTGAAACGGCACGCCGAGACTGCCCTCGGGCGGCAGGAGCCGGTCGTCCCAAAAGGCCTCGGAGTGCTCAATCACAAGATTGGGCCGAAACCGCAACAGGGCCTCATCGACGGACCAATCGAACCACGCCGAAACCACCTCAAGCGTGGCGGCGGCCACGACCGTGGGGCCGGGACTGTCCAGGTCATCTGGCAGACCGGTGGTGGCGTCTTCGGCCAGTTCGACCGATTGCCCCATGGCGTGGCTCAGCCATTCGTTCAGGCCGGCATGGCCGACGATCAAGGGAAACCGCTCGGCCAAGTCCGGCGATTCGCCTTCCCGCCACAATGCCACCGTGGCCAAATCGCCCGAGTAACGGCAGCGGATGGCGTGGACCGCGGGCGTTCGTTTGCCGTTGACGACAAGGCCTTGGGGGTCGGCCAGCCAGAAACGGCGGTCCCCAAGCAACGGCCCGCTGGGCAGGAACTCGGCGGAGTCCTGGTCCAGCG
>JBJHDE010000688.1:0-2971 GCA_050486385.1 Planctomycetales bacterium
GGACAGAGACCCCTGGCCGGCACGCCGCGGACGGTTATCGGTGGCCCCGCTCCAACCGCCGTTGTCGCTGGTGAAGATCACCAGCGTGTCTTCGGCAATCCCCAGGCGGTCCAACTCGTCCAGCACGCGACCGATGGCACGGTCGGTGGCCTCAATCTGACCACCGTAGATGGGATTCTTGAGCCCAGGCCCCTGGCGGCCTTTGTAATATTCGACCAGTTCGTCGGGGGCCTCGAACGGATAGTGCGGATTGTAAGTCCACAGGCAAATGAACATCGGCCGGTCTTTCTCGCGGCGCATAAACTCGGCGACCTCGTCGGCCAGCCGATCGGTCAGATACTCGCCTGGCTTGCGGGAGGGCAGCGTGGGGATCCGATACGGATCGAAATAGGTCGGCGGTCCGCCGAAACCACAACCGCCGACATTCACATCGAAGCCGTGCGCCAGCGGCCAGTACTTCTTATCGTTTCCCAGGTGCCATTTGCCAAAGAAACCCGTCGCGTATCCGGCCGCCTTGAGCCGCTTGACCAGCGTCACGGTGTCGGGCGAGAGTTCATGCTCGCTGGGTGGCGGCTGGACCTTGCGATCTTCGGGCCAGAACTGCGGCCCATCGGCGCCGTGTTGGGTGATCCGCAATCGGGCGGGCGCCCAACCCGTGATCAACGCCGCCCGGGTCGGCGAACACACCGGCGAGGCCGAATACGCATTGTCGAACCGCACGCCCTGCTTCGCCAAGGCGTCCAGCCGCGGGGTCCGCAGGACCGGATTGCCTTGCGAACCCAGGTCCATCCAGCCCTGATCGTCGGTCACAATGTACAGAACGTGCGGGCGTTCGGCCGCATGGACCGCGACCACCGCACCCATCAGCCAACAAGCCAGCAGCAGGCCCGATCGAGTTGCCATGGCAGCCATCCCAGAAGGTGAAATCAAATGGCAAAAGGGCCATCAGGGCCCGGTCATTCCCATTCGATGGTGGCGGGCGGTTTGCTGCTGATGTCGTAGCACACGCGGTTGACGCCTTTGACCTCGTTGATGATCCGCGTTGAAATCCGGGCCAGCAACTGCTCGGGCAGGCGGCTCCAATCGGCGGTCATGAAGTCGTCGGTGTTCACAACCCGCACGGCGACAACGTAATCGTAGGTGCGGGCGTCGCCCATCACGCCCACGCTTTGCACGGGCAGCAACACGGCAAACGCCTGCGCGGTCTTGTCGTACCAGCCGGCTGCGCGAATCTCGCTGACGACAATCTCGTCGGCTTCCTGCAGAATGTTCAGCCGATCGCGGGTCACTTCGCCCAGGCACCGCACCGCCAATCCCGGCCCCGGGAAGGGATGCCGCCAGACAATCTCGGCGGGCAATCCCAACTGTTCGCCCAGCCGGCGGACTTCGTCCTTGAACAGATCGCGGAGCGGCTCGATGAGTTCCAGGTCCAGGTTCTCGGGCAGGCCGCCCACATTGTGATGCAGCTTGATTGTGGCCGCCGGGCCATCGGCCGCCGCGCCGCTTTCGATCACATCGGGATACAGCGTCCCCTGGGCCAGAAAGGCCGCCCCCTCGATTTTTTTGGCTTCGGCCCGGAAGCAATCGATGAAGCGTCGCCCGATCCGCCGCCGCTTTTCTTCGGGGTCCAGCACGCCGGCCAGGTCGGCCAGGAACGAATCCTCGGCCTTGACCACGTGCAGGTCGGTTTTGAAGTGGGCCGTGAACTCGCGGATGACCGTCTCTTCTTCGCGCTTGCGCAGCAGCCCGTTGTCGACCAGAATGCACGAAAGCTGGGGGCCAATCGCCCGGTAGATCATGGCGGCGGCCACGCTGCTGTCGACCCCGCCCGACAGCCCGCAGATAACCCGCTTGTCGCCGACACGTTGGCGGATCTCGCGGATCGACTCTTCGGCAAAGTCGCCCAGTTTCCAGCGACCGTGACAACCGCAGATCGATTGAATGAAGTTCCGCAGGATCTCGCCACCGCGGGGCGTATGCGTCACCTCGGGATGGAATTGCAGGCCCCACACCGGCAACCGCTTGTGCCGTACCGCCGCAATCGGGCAGGTCGCCGTGGTGGCCAACGCGACAAAGTCGTCACTCACCCGCTGGACCTGATCGCCGTGGCTCATCCACACGTCGATCGAGCCCTCCAGGCCGGCCAACAGGTCGTCGCCGCCGAGGACCTTCACCTGGGTCCGACCGTACTCGCGGGCCGGGGCCCCGCCCACCTTGCCGCCGAGCATCTCGCAGGCCAGTTGCATGCCGTAGCAAATCCCCAGAATGGGGACCCCCAGCTTGAATAACTCGGCGTCGCACCGCGGGCCACCCTGGTCGGTCACGCTCGACGGCCCGCCCGAGAGGATCAGCCCCTTGGGCTTGAGTTCCGCGATCCGTTCGGCGGAGATGTCGTGGCGGACAATCTGCGTGTAAACCTGGCACTCGCGAACGCGGCGGGCAATGAGCTGGGCGTACTGCGAACCAAAGTCCAGGACCAGGACGCACTCGTCGGCCGGCATCGTGGCTGCGGTCATGCGCTCGAATGATTAGTCAGGAAGCGGGGAAACGGGTATTCTAATCGTCGCCGCGGAGTTTGGGAAACGCCCCACGCTCGCGAAACGGTCGCCGTGCGGCCCCTGGGCGCGGCAAAAAGGTCCCACCCAACGCGGCTGGGCCAACCGCGTTGGTACGATTCCACTCGACTTTTGGGGCCCGCACCGCCATGGCCAGCGACTCCGCCCATCCACACCGGGTGCATTACCCCTGCGTCACCAGCCTGGCCCAGCTTGCCGAGGCCGATCGCCAGTGGCTGACCGAGGACGACCGCATTCTCGTGCAGACCTGCGGGGCCTATCTGCTGGATTTCGCCGCCCGGACCGATCGCCCCTGGCTGGCCACCCTGTTGGCCGAGTGCGGGTCGGGCGATCTGGAGATCGAGTTCGACTACGCCGTGGCCGGACAACCGCCGGAGATCTGGTTTCGCTTTCCC
>JBJHDE010000689.1:0-2412 GCA_050486385.1 Planctomycetales bacterium
AGGAGACTCACATGCGAGGACACATCGTCGGCTGGGGCCATACCCCCTTCGGCCGCCACGAGGGCCGCCCCCTCGAAGACCTGATCGTCGCCGCCGCCGGTGAAGCGCTGGAACGCGCCGGCATCGAGGCCGGGGACGTGGACGGCGTCTGGCTCGGGCACTTCAACGCCGGGCTGGTCGACGACGGATTCGCCTCCTCCCTCGTACTGCAACTGGACGAGCGGCTGCGGTTCGTCCCGGCGACACGCGTCGAGAACGCCTGCGGACTGCCGATGTCGGGAGCCTGCTCGACAAGCTGGCTGTGCTCGCACAGGATGACTCGATTACTGAGCGGTTCGTAGAAGGCCACGATCGACGGCGGCAGATCGCGATAGGTCCGCATCTGCCGATGATCGGAAAAGATGATCACCACCAGCGGGAACTCGGGGTCCTGCGTCTTGATGCCCGCCCGATCGCAGTACCGCTTGAGCGGCGTGAACATCGACTCCAGAATCCGCGCGGTGATGTTCTGGAACTGGTCACTCGACTGGTAGACGTACAGATAGTTTCGGGTCTGCTTGACCTTGAAACCCTGAAACGGCCCCGACGCGGTAAGCTGTTCTCCCAGGGCTTTGTGATCCAGCGGCTTGAACAGTTGATCGGTCTCGTACAACTCGCTGGAGTCGCGGATCACGATCTCGCCGCTGGGCAGATAGACAAAGCCCTTTCCCGCGGCGGCGTCCTGCACAATCAAACGGCCTACCGTGGGCCCGCCGTCGCTGCCCCGCACATGGACTCGGGTCTCGTCATCGGCCGCGTTCAGCCACGCGGTCGGTGGCAGGATCAGCCCACAAATCGCGAGCCAGAATAAGCGCGTCATTGGTCCGTCTCGCGTGGATGAGTCGGTCGGGCAAGGGGCCACCCGACAGAGGATCCCCGGCCGAAGGCGAACGGCTTTGGTCCAGCCGGGGGGATTTACTCCAGGATGCCCCCCCGAGGCGCGGATGTCAACCAAGGGGCCGTTGCAATTCAACAAGTCTCAGCACGTTGGCGGTCACCCCCATACGAGCCGCCTGCCCGTTACAGCCCGTCGACCATTCACCAGATTGCCCAATTTCGCCAATCAATCCCGGGCCGGCTTGATTGGTACATCCCGCTGCCGCGCACGATACTGTTGATACCGGCAATACGCGCCGTACCGCCCCGCGAGGCGGCTGGACGGGTGGGGCAGGTTCTGTGGGGAGCCAGCTTCCCCTTTTTTGCAGGGAACAACCGCGAGGCACGAGCACGACGCCGGTCCCCGTTGCTTAGGGCCGGATGAAGCGCGCGAGAATCGAACCACGGGAGACGCCCGAAGTGCCCGAACAGAGAGTCACTCCGCCTCAGCCGCCGGTGGCGGACTCGCGTCGATGGAGTCGCGAGGAGTTGCCGGCGTGGTTCGTGAGTTTCGTGGTCCACGCGGTGGTGATGGTGGTCGCGGCGCTGGTCTGGTGGGGCAAGGCGGGCGGGCCCGAGCCAATCAATCTGGTGGGAAGCTGGGATTCCGCCGACGCCGAACCGTTTGCCGCGTTCGAGCCGTTGCCCGAACTGGCCATGCCGATGGTGGCCGAGACCTCGGAGGAAGTGACCTTCGAGGTCGAGGACGGGGCCATCGAGATTGTGCATCCGTTGGGGACATTGGCCGCGGGCCAGCCAGCGACTTCGACCCAGCAGCCCACCGCGGCCAAGGTGCTGGAAGACGCTCAACGTCCCAACGAGCAGCCCACGCGGGTAGTGCGGCAAGGCGGCTTCGAGGGCCGCGTCGGCGAGCGGCGGAAGCGGCTGGTCGAGCAGGAAGGCGGCACCCGCCAGAGCGAAGCGGCCGTCGAACGGGGACTTGAGTGGCTCAAGGCTCATCAGCTTGCCAATGGGAGTTGGCACTTCAATCATCATGTGGGCCCGTGTGGCGGCCTGTGCCGGCACCCGGGACGGACTTCAACCAGCACCGGCAGTACGTCGCTGGCGCTTCTGGCCTTTTTGGGAGCCGGCCAGACCCATCGTGATGGCGAGTATCGCGATGTCGTCAATCGCGGGCTGTACTACCTGATGACCCGCATGCGGCACACCAGACAAGGCACCGACTTGCAAGAAGGCAGCATGTACTCGCAGGGGCTGGCGACCATTTGCCTGTGCGAAGCCTATGCCCTGACCGATGACCGCGGGCTGCGGCCCTTGGCTCAGGGGGCCGTCAACTTTGTGGTCTATGCCCAGGACAGCCGCGGTGGCGGTTGGCGTTACACGCCCGGCGCCCCGGGCGATACGAGTATGCACGGCTGGCAGTTGATTGCCCTGCGGAGCGCCGAACTGGGCTATCTGCATGTGCCGGCCCGGCCGTTTCAGATTGCCGATCGCTTTCTGGATACCGTGGCGCTCGAAAGCGGAGCCCGCTACAAG
>JBJHDE010000689.1:2422-2971 GCA_050486385.1 Planctomycetales bacterium
AGTACATGCCGGACCGCAAGGAAGAAACCGATGCGCTGTCGGCGATTGGTTTGCTGTGCCGGATGTACAACGGTTGGCCGCACGATCACCCGGCGCTCGTGCGCGGGGTCGAGCGGCTGGCCAAGATCGGGCCAAAGAAAGACGACATGTATTACAATTACTACGCCACGCAGGTGATGCACCACTACGGCGGTCCGCTGTGGCACTCGTGGAACAACACGATGCGGGACTACTTGGTGAAAACCCAGGAGCGTCGTGGTCACGAAAACGGAAGCTGGTACTTCGAGGGCAACAACGGGCAAGTCGGCGGGCGTCTGTACAACACGGCCCTGGCGATTATGACCCTCGAGGTCTATTACCGGCACCTGCCGATCTACCGGCCCGATGCCCTCCGCACCGCCGAAAGGAAACCCACCGTCAGCGAAAAACCCAGCGCCAGCGAGAATCCTACGGCCAGCGAGAATCCTACGGCCAGCGAGAATCCTACGGCCAGCGAGAATCCTACGGCCAGCGAGAATCCTACGGCCAGCGAGAAAGCCACCGCGGGGG
>JBJHDE010000690.1:0-2551 GCA_050486385.1 Planctomycetales bacterium
GCTCATGAGCCGCCGGGCCGAGTCCTGAGCCCCAGGTCGCCCGCTTCAAACACCCCCGGGGATTCGCTGCGGGTGACTGTTGCGGGTTCAGCCCCTGGGGGCCACTCGACCAGCGCAACAATCGCGAGGAGGTGATCGGCCTCCCCGCGATTGTTGCGTTTCTGCTGCGGTCTTACCTTGCTGACCCATTCAGCAACGGCCCGTGCATCCGTCAGGGCTGGCCGGGCGTGGTGCCGTGCATGCGGAGGGCACGGGCCAGGATGTCGTGCAGGTCGTTGGGATTACTGGCGGCGAACTCCTGAATCAGGGGCATCGCCTCGGGGCCCATCCAATCCAACACGTTGATCACCAGCCGATCCCGCCGCTTCGGGTCGCCCAGCTCCGCCCGCAATCGCGCCAGACCCGGCTCGCGGTGCCCCAGCCGTACCAAGGTCCAAGCGGCCATGATCCGCACTTCGGGCGCGTCGTCGTCCAGCGCCTTGGTCAGGGCCTCGGCGGCGGGCTGGGCCTCGCCATCCAGCAGGTGCAGGCCCACGGTGGCCCAGTAGCGGAAGGCCTCGTCGGCGTGTTGCAGGTGCTCGACCAGCTTGGGCAGGTGTGCCGGATCGCGCTCCAGGGCAAAATCGGCCGTGTCCAGGTAGGTGGCCAACGGATAAATCTCGGAGTTCCGCACCATGTCATAAATCGTCAGGCGATGCTGGGCGGCACGACGAGCCATCATCGATTCGGGCAGCAAGCCCGAGTCGTACAGCTCAAGTTGTTTGGCCCGCAGGGCCTGCCGCATCTCGGCGATTTTGGCCTGATGCTCGGGGTCGTCGATCAGGTTGTGAACATTGTCGAAATCGGCCACCGTGTCGTAAAACTCCTCCGACACCCGGGGGCGGAAGAATCGCCCGGTGATCTCGTCGGTGTGGCCGGCGCGGTGATGCTCCTCCCAGGCGGGCGTGGCGGCGATGCGCCACAGGTACTGCAAGTACTGCCCGGCTGGGGCAAAGGGCATGTAGTTCTTGTAGTAAGCGTAGCGCTTGTCGCGAATCATCCGCACCGAGTCGAGCCGGTCGTCGGCCCGGGCGCGGAAACTCAGGTGGTACTGGGGTTCGGGCTCGGTGTCCGGTCCCAGGAAGATCGTCCCTTGATAAGTGTCGGGGATCTCGGCACCGGCCAGGCTTAGGTAGGTCTTGGGCATATCGACAAAGCTGACGATCCGATCGATCGTGGCACCAGGGGCCTCGGCTGGCCAGAGGTGTTTGAACTTTTCGGGAATCCGGACCACCAACGGGCAATGCACGCCGCTGGAGTACAAGAACCGCTTGCTTCGCGGCATGACTCCGGCGTGGTCCGAGCAGTAGAAGATGATCGTGTCTTCGTACAATCCATCGGCCTTGAGCGCCTCGATGGCCTGGCCGAGCTGACGGTCCATCCGCTCGACGGCGTCGGCGTACTTGGCGTAGCTTTTGCGAATAGTGATCAGGTCGGGATGATAGGCGTGCAGCCGCATGGCCGCCGGGTCGTTCTGGGTGTTGTCGATGTCGCCGAAGGCCTGGCTCTCGTGACTGCTGCCAAAGTTGATGACGGAAAAGAACGGCTTGCCCGCGGGTGCCTTCCGCCAACTGTACTGTTCGGCGGGGCGGCCACCGGCGTAATCCCAGCAATCGCCATCGTCCCGGCCGCCGATGTTGTAATCGGTCTTGCCTGGGTTGGCGGTAAAGTACCCAGCCTCGCGGAGCAAGTCGGGATAGTAGCGAATCCGATCGTGGGGAATCGCATAGCGGCTCCGCATGGGTTGCGTGCCATTGGAAATGGCGTACATCCCCGTGATCCAGGTCGATCGCGACGGGGCACACACCGCCGCGTTGGAAAACGCATGCGTGTAGCGGAAGCCCTCGCGGGCCAGACCATCAATCACCGGCGTCTGGGCATTCACCCCGCCGTAGCTACTGACCCACGAGATGCCATTGTCCTCGCTGACCAACCACAGCACGTTCGGGCGTTCAGGACTCTCGGCAGTGGCAGTGGCTGCCAGAGTCAGTAACATCAACCAAGGGGCAAAAAGTGTGCGCATCGGCATCTCGGCGGGTGAGAGATCGGGATTCGCGCAAGCCAGGGGACTCGACGGCTTTGCTTGCAAACCTCCACAATTAACCCGCTTGGGGGTAAACATCAACCTGCTGGCTCGTTGTTGGGGAGTTTGATCCCGGAGCCTGGCGCATACAATGGGGGGAGGACATCGACCGAACAGCCTCCTTGGGAGACATCCGCCATGGCACGGCTATGCCGCAAGGCCCAAACTCTGAGCCATGGGGGCTGGGCGCTGCTGGTGACGCTTCTCGTGATCGCCGCCCACACCGGTTGGGCCAGCGATCCGCCCGCCGGGGAGCAGCCCGAGCCGCCCGAGCCGGCCCCGCCGGGGATGTTCAATCTGCAGCTACCAACCACCGGGGGCATGCAGTTCTGGAGCGGGGAGTTCTATGACGGCAGCCACTTTCAAAAGACCGGCAACCTGACCTGGCGCCCCAATAGCCACTTCGCCGCCACCCTGACTGCTTCCGAA
>JBJHDE010000690.1:2561-2965 GCA_050486385.1 Planctomycetales bacterium
ATGCAGTTCTGGACGGATCGGCAGTTCTATTTCGGTTGGCGGATTCAACAAAACGCCCTGACCGGCCACCATCGGCTGCTGGACGAGCACAATATCCGCCATGCCTGGGGTAGCCTGGAGCACTGTCGGGCGCGGCTGGCGCACATTCGCGAACAGCGCGACCTGGGGCCGATGCACGGCAAGGTCGTGGTGGCCCTGCATGGCCTGGGCCGATCGCATTACACGATGCAGCCGATTTGCGATTACCTGGTCGACCACGGCGACTACACCTTCGCCGCCAACATGCAGTATGCCACCACCCGAGCTGACATGGCCACGCATGCCGAGGCCCTGGCCGACGTGATTGAGCGCTTGGACGGGGTCGAAGAAATTCACATCGTGGCCCATAGCCTGGGCAACCTCTG
>JBJHDE010000691.1:0-2958 GCA_050486385.1 Planctomycetales bacterium
GCTTGCAGGTGCATAGCGGTGGGGTCCGCGATGGCCTGCTGCTGACCATGGTGGAAGAGGCTCTGGGCCAGGACCGCGCGGTGGTGGCCGCCGATCGCGATGCGGCGATCCGCCGGTTTGCCATGCACTGTGGGGTCGACCTGCCGCACACCGAACACGTTGCAAAGCTGGCGGGCCGCATCTGGAGCCAACTGGCCGACCTGGACCTGGTCGCCGCCGACGATCGGGCCCTGCTGGAAGCGGCCGCCTTGCTGCAGGATGTGGGTTACCTGATCAACTACGAACGGCACCACAAGCATAGCTACCATCTGATCGTCAACAGCGACTCGCTGGGCCTGGAGCCCGTCGAGCTGCAACTTGTGGGCAACGTGGCCCGTTACCACCGCGGCAGCGAACCCAAGCGCAAGCACCAGAACTTTCAGCAACTCACCGAAGACCAACAGCGGCGCGTCCGCCGCATGGCCGCGGTGCTGCGATTGGCCGGGGGTCTGGATCGCAGCCACACCCAGCAGGTGCATGGCGTGCGGGTCGAGCGGCACGACGACCGCATCGAGCTGGTGGCCCTCAGCGAGGCCTGCCCCGAGGTCGATCTGTGGGGTGTTCGCCGCCGTGCCGACTTCTTTGAACGCACCTTCGACGTGCCGCTGGCCGCCCGCTGGGAGACGCCCGCCGCCACCGACGATCGTTGGTTGGTGCGGGTCGCCGACTGACCGCCGGAGGCCGCCGTGCTGCTGGAATGCACCGACCGCGGCCTGTACTGTTCGGCCGGCGATTTCTACATCGATCCCTGGCGGCCGGTGCCGCGAGCCGTGATCACCCATGCCCACAGCGACCACGCCCGACCGGGCAGCCAGCGGTACCTGGCCAGCCAGGCGGGGCGGGAGGTGCTGCAAACACGCTTGGGCGATCAGGCCGCCATCCACACCCTGGCCTACGGCGAGTCGTACGGCTCCCACGGCGTGCAGATCAGCTTGCACCCAGCCGGCCATATCCTGGGGTCGGCCCAGGTCCGTGTCGAGCACCGCGGCGAGGTGTGGGTCGTCACCGGCGATTACAAAACCGAGCCCGATCCCACCTGCCAAACCTTTGAACCCCTGCGGTGTCACACGCTGATCTCGGAATGCACCTTCGGTCTGCCCATCTACCGTTGGCCCGATCAGCAATCCGTGTTTCAAGAGATCAACGCCTGGTGGCGCGACAACGCCGCCGCCGGCCAGACCAGCGTGCTGTTGGCCTACGCCTTGGGCAAAGCCCAGCGGGTGCTGGCGGGTGTCGATCCCACCATCGGCCCCATCTACTGCCACGGTGCGGTCGAGCGGCTCAACCAGGCCTACCGTGCCAGCGGCATTCCGCTGCCGCCCACGCAAGCGGCCACGATGGCTCCCCGGGAAAAGATCGCTCCTGGCGGGCTGGTGCTGGCTCCGCCTTCAGCGGCCGGGACGCCTTGGATCCGCAGGTTTGGTGACTACACGACCGCGTTTGCCAGTGGTTGGATGCGTATTCGCGGCACGCGACGGCGGCGGGGTATCGAGCGCGGCTTCGTGCTCAGCGACCACGTCGATTGGCCCAGCCTGCTGGATGTGATTGACCAATCCCAGGCAGAAACCATCCTGCTGACCCACGGCCCCACCGAGGCCCTGGTCCGCCTGCTGCACCAACGCGGCCTGAACGCCGCCGCCCTTAGCACTCGCTACGGCGAAGAAGAAGAGTGATTGCTCTCCCGCGCTCATCTCACGTGCTCGACTCGCTCCTGCCTCTCCTCTACTCTCTCGCCCGCTCCTGCTCCGCCCGCTCACGGGCGCGCTCGTCGCGTTTGGCCTGGTACTCGGCCAGCACGCCTTCGGGGTCCATGAGAAACAGGTCGCGGCAGCCTTCGCAGCAGATCGGATAGCGTTGGCCGTTGTACTCGACGGTGCGGTCGCTGAAGCCGCCGGTCACCACGCATTCGGGATAAGTGATGCCTTGGCCAAAGCCGCTGCCCCGCCGGGTGTAGCCAATCTCGGCCAGCCGCATGAACCGCTCGGTATCGCCCAGGCGGCTTTCGTACAGCATGACCAGCCGCTTGCCTTCGGCCACGGTCCGCAGAGTCACTCGGGCCGGCAAGCCGTCGACCGGCTCGGACACGTCCAGCAACAGGGTGCCATCGTCCAGCGTGCCGGTGTACACGACCGGCTCGTCGCTCAGGGGCGATTCGGCCGACAGTTGGTAACGCCCGTCTTTCTCGGTCGGGGCGATGCGACCCTTGCTGAAGTACTTGGCCTCGGGCGCGGCAAACACCAGGGCGGCGCCTTCGGCATCAAACTGCCATTGCCACTCGGTCTGCTCAATCCAGGCGCCGCGGGTGCTGCCCCGCTGGGGCTGGCCCACGCCCCGCCATTGGCCGACCAACTCCTGCAGCGGAGTCAGCGACTCTTTCTGCTGGGTCACGCCCGCCGCGGTGGCGGCGGCATCGTTGTTGGCCGCTTCTTCGGTGTTGGGTTCGTCAGCGATCCCGACCCCGACGCCAATCCCCAGGGCCAGTACGCACACACAGCTTCGCAGGGCAGTCATCGACTCGACCTCGGCACAAAAAAGAGAGAGGTTCGCGGCTCACACACCGTCGGGCTCGGGATGCTTCCAGGGCTCGCGGTAGGGGCGTCGCAGCAAGGCGTTGGCCTCGTCGTCGCCCTCGACCAAGTGGCTTTCGGGATTGAACACCAACGACCGCCCCAGTTGCTTGGAAAGATTCGCCAAAATGCAAGCCGCCGTGGAGATGTGCCCCTGCTCGATGTCGGCCACCGGGCGGGTGCCGGTATCAATGGCCGTGAGCCAGTCGCGCATGTGTCCGCGGATGGCCGAGGCCACGTGCTTTTCGAGATCCTTCTCGGTGCGGTCCTCGGGATACTCGTCCAGCTCCAGCAAGGGCTCGCCTCGCAGGGGTTCGCCGCCGTTGCGGGGCAGAAACTCGTAGCCATGCAC
>JBJHDE010000692.1:0-2958 GCA_050486385.1 Planctomycetales bacterium
CCGGCGAGACCGTCACCGTCAACGGCAGCGGCATCCTGGGCGGCACCGGCTCGCTGAGCGGCACCGTGATCCTGGTCGATAGCGGGCGGCTGGCCCCGGGCGATCCCACCTCGGCGGCCGGGCAGCTTGGCACCGGCGGATTGAGCTTCGCCGCGGGCACCGTGTTCGAAGCCCAGATCAACGGCGCCACGCCCGGCAGTGAACATGACCAGGTGGTCAGCGATGGAACGATCAACCTGGGCGGGGCCACGCTGGATGCCTCGCGGTTGGCCAGCTTCGTGCCATCGGTGTCCGACGAGATTATCATCATCGAGAACACCACCGGCAACGCGATCATCGGCCAGTTTGCCCAAGGCACCGAGATCACCATCAACGGCATTCTGTTCGAAATCCGCTACGATGGCGGCTCGGGCAACGATGTCAGTCTGGTGGCCCAACTGGCCGGCATTGTCTACGTCGACGACGATTGGGCCGGCACCGCCACCGGCGACCAGCCCACCGACGCTCCGGTGGCCGGGTTGATCTTCGGCTTCAACGCCTTTGCGTCCATCGACCACCTCGACGGCAGCCAGAGCGCTGTGCAACGGGTGGCCGCGGACGGCACCATCATCGTCTACGGCGGCACCTACACCGAAGCCGTCACCATCGATCGCTCGTTGGCCGGCATCGAACTGGCCATCAACAGCGAATTGCCCAGCGACACCGTGGTCGTGCTCGATGGGGCCTTCACGCTGCTGGTCGACACGTTGATCACCACGATCGACGCCAGTGCCGAGTTCAACGCCCCGATTGACGGCCCCGGCGGATTGACGCTCCGCGGCGACGAGCCGATCGCGCTGAACGCCCCCATCGGCGCGACCACGCCTTTGGCGTTCTTCGACTTCGAACAGTCGGGCTTCATGGTGCTGGACGGCTCGATCACCACCGATGGGCTGCTCCGCCTGGCGGTGACCGACGGCAGCCTCGGGCTGGACGACGGGGCCGCACTGGTCTCGCTGGCTGGCAACGTGCTGCTGGAAGCCGGGACGGTGGTGGCCATCGCCGAGGGCGCCTCGATCGATGCCGACGGCGACATCGAATTGCTGGTCGACCTGGGCCCGGCCGATGGCGTGGGCTCGGTGGTGGCGGTCGACGGCCAGCTTCGCAGCACCCAGGGCAGCGTACTGATCACCACCGGCGACGACGACGCGATTGTGGTCTTCGACGACCACCGCAGCGGCTCGGTCGACCTGGTGATCACCACCGGCGACGGCGACAACATGATCGCCTTGCTGGGCACGGCCGAGTCCGGCACGGCGGTCGTCCACACCGGGAGCGGCACCAACTCGGTCTTTCTGGGCAACGGCTCGCTCGACCCCATCGCCGGCACCGAGATTTCCGTCTTCGGCGGCGGCTCCACGTTGCTGGTCATCGACGATTCGCAGCAATCCGACGGCCACGAGTATGACATCTCGGCGGCCGCCGTCACCCGCGACCACCTGGGACTGCTGGTCAACTACGATTCCATCACCGACCTGGAGCTGCTCAGTGGCTCCGGCGACGACACCATCGCCATCGGCTCCACCGCCGCCGGAACCACCACCAGCGTGGAAACCGGCAACGGCGACGATACGGTCATCCTGGGCGGTGGCACCGGCCTGCTCAGCGGCCTGGCGGGCGATGTGCTGTTGGATGGCCAGTCGGGCGGCAACACCCTGATCGTCCTCGATCAGCAATCCTCCACCGCCAGCAGCGGCAGCCTGTCGGCCAACGCCCTGAGCGGCTTCGGCATGGGCGGCACCGTCGGCTACCAAAACTTCGCGGACCTGAGCCTGCTGCTGGGGTCGGGCGACAACACGCTGACGGTCACCAGCACGCATGCGGGTTCGACCTTCGTGGACCTGGGGGCTGGCAACGACCGCCTGGCCTTTGGTCAGGATAGCTTGGGGCCGGCCATTTTGACGGTGGCCGCCGGACCGGGCAGCGATACGCTCGACTTCTCGGGCAGCCAGGCCGTGGTGATCGATCTCGACAGCAATGCCGCCCAAACGGTCAACGCCCGGGGCGATACGCTGACGGTGGTCGATCGCTTCGAGAATTTCGTGGGCAGCCCCTTTGCCGACCAGATTACCGCCAGCCCACTGCTGGACGCCCCGCGATTGATCGACGGCGGCGACCCGGCCCCCAGCGGCACGCCCGACCTGGACGGCAACTTCCCGTCGGGCGATGTGCTGATCCTGCGGACGTTGGACAACAGCTACGCCTTGACCCGCGTCGGCGGCGACGGCCAGGTACTGTTCGATGCCCCGGGCGGCGGGACGTTTGCCCCGATCAACTTCTTGAGTATCGAGCAACTGGCCTTCGATGGCCAGGTCGACCTCCGTGGCCTGCCGCCCTCGGAATTGCCCGAGAGCCGCCTGCTGCCCAGCGAGATCGTGCTGCTGGGGCCGGCCACATCGCCAGGCTTCGCCCCAATCGACACGGTCGACCAGTCCGACGATGGCAGCCAGTTCCGCTCGTCGGGCAGCGATACAACGCCCACGCCCGACGCACCCTACGTGGTGGTGCTGATGCGGTTGACCGAGACCGGCGAGGAGATTCCCGTGGCCAGCTTTGGCGGCGAGAGCCTGGCCGAGGTGCTCGAATGGCTGGGCGACTTGCAGCTTGCCGACGCCATGTTCCGCATGCAGGTCACGGCCAACGGCATCGAGGTCACCGTGACCTTGCCCATGGCCGAGGGCGACGATGGCGAGCTGACCGATCCGCAGCTTGAGGAACTTGAGAAGGCCCTGGAAGAGGCCCTCCGCGATGCCGGGGCCAACCTGCCCGAAGACGACGAGATGGACGACGACGAAGCCGGCTTGATGCCCATCGAGCCCGGCACCACCGCCGCCGTGATGGCCCTACTGGCCGGCACCGCACTGGAGCGGGTGCTCCGCCGCCGCCAACCCCAGCGGACCTGGGACGACGATGTCGAGC
>JBJHDE010000693.1:0-434 GCA_050486385.1 Planctomycetales bacterium
CCCCCCCCCCCCCCCGGTGCGATACCCCTCGATGGGATGATGTCATTCTCCGACCGCAACTTGCCAAAAGCCTTGGTGAAGGGGAGCATTCGAAGCTGCCTGAGCGTTCACTCAGGACGAACCTCAGTCCAATCGCACATCTAATACATGACCTTGGCTTCAAAATAACGAACACTCTCGTCCCTATAGACCACAAGGCCGACTACCTCCTGGCTGTTGCTTCCCTCAGCTTCAGGTGGCCCCTGCCTCACCCAGAACATCACTCGCCGCCTAGTTCCGACGAAAGGAATTGATGCACGATGATTCAGATCAGACGGGCCAAAGTCAATCGCCTCGACGGGCCTCGCCTTTCCGTCGCGGGAGTCATAGGTTGCTTTCCCATACTTTCTCTCAATCATCTCAATCTCCCCATCCACATCGCCAGGCGCATGCGC
>JBJHDE010000693.1:444-2957 GCA_050486385.1 Planctomycetales bacterium
GCAATTCGGATTGCGGGACGGTTGATGAGGTCGATGAAGCGTCCTCACGAACACAAGAGACGAGCGCAGCCACAAGAGGAATCAACAATAGAGCTTGTCGCATGGATCTCCACCTGTTCAACGGAGTACTCGGGGAAGAATCTTCCTCAACAATGCAGTCGACCTGAACACGCCGCCGCAGCCCATCATACCTGTACTGGCGAGCATCATAATCCGCGTCTCCGATGCTGGCTGTGGGATTATGGGCCGGATAACACTCTTCGATTTTCAGATTCCGGGTGTCGTACAGGTAGCGGATTCACGTTCTCAGCTTACTGTGTTGCTTGAGTGACAGACCAATCTGCTCCGAGATCGGATCACCTTTCGCTCGGAGGCTTGTCGAGGATCGTCTCGGCATCCCGAAGCTCGGAGTAGAGCTGTTTATGACTCCTGATTCGACCTTCACCACTCCAACCTTCGAAAATGCTTCTTGGCAAATGACGACCGGTTTCCCTAAAAAATTCATCGTCGATCAGTTTTGTGAGCCCCCAGGAAGAAAACACGTTGTGAAAATGGGCATTCTTGCCATCGCAAGTAAAACCTGCCGTCGTGATCCCAACCGAAACCTCGCCTTGCTCGGTGGTCATCACAAGCTTTCCAAGTGTGTACCAAGATCCACCCGCTCCTCGCCATTTCGCTGGCATACCATATCTCGATGGCATAGACACGAATTTTGCTAACGCTTCCAGCGTTTTCGGATCCTCGAACTTAATGCGAACTTCGTCTTCGGAGAAGCCAACCTGAAAGGGTGTATCCGCACGCGAGTACAGAATCACCTCGGCCCGACTGATCTTGCCTCCACTGACGTCATACAAGGCTTCCCAAGGATCCTTGTCCTGATTCTGCTCATCCCCCATGACAAGGTTCATCGAGGACATCAGGAGACCCGCTACGAAAATCATGGAAAGACGCATGTTGAGATCCTTGGTTGTTGCTGACCTTCGTTGTTGAACAGCCTTGTCGCGGCGCCATTGCCCAGGGCAAAAACTGGCCGCACTTTGCCCAGCACTGGGGACTGGGCGAACAGGCCGTGCGACCTCCCCAATTGGGCCTCGCTCACTGTAGCCGCTACATATCCACTGTTCCAGGCGTATGCCCTTCCTTTGGTGATCTTTAGGACAGCTCGCGGGTCTTGTGGCACACGGCCGCGCGGAGGGACCAGGCGGGGTGGGGTCTCGCTTTCAACCGAAGCCAGGCACGGGAACCTTGGCCTGGGGATGGCAGCTTACGCCCCAAGGCCCTTCGCGAAAAGCGGCGAATGTTGCCTGGGAGCCGCTGGCGCAGCTTGCGTGGGGTGGGGCGGATCGGGTTGAATTGCCCCAGCGGGCGTGGATGAGGCCATCGAGAAATCACGGGAGCTGGATTCATGACGCAAGCCGAACGGGTGCGGGCGGGGGTGGTGCAGTTCAATCATCGCCCGGGCGACAAGACGGCCAATTTGGCCATCATGGAACGTTTTATCGTCGAGGCCGCCGCGGCGGGCACCGAAGTGCTGGCCTTCAGCGAGTGTTCGATCTCGGGCTACTGGCACCTGCGGCACCTGGACCGCGAAAGCCTGTGGGAGCTGGCCGAGCCGATCCCCGACGGTATGGCCAGCCAGCAGTTGCTGGCCTGGGCCCGCCAATACAACATGACCATCGGCGGCGGACTCATCGAACGCGCCGACGACGGGCGGATGTTCAATTCCTACCTGGTGGCTCTGCCCGACGGCAGCTTCGCTTGCCACCGCAAGCTGCACGTGTTCGTCAATCCGCACCTCTCGGCCGGCGACTCGTACACCGTGTTCGAGCTGCCCTGCGGCATCCGGGCCGGCGTGCTGATCTGTTACGACAACAACCTGGTCGAGAACGCCCGGGCCACGGCGCTGCTGGGGGCCGAGATTCTGCTGGCTCCGCATCAGACCGGCGGTTGCCGCTCGGGCAGTCCGTTTGCCATGGGCGTGATTGACCGGGCCGTGTGGGATCGTCGCGAGCAGGACCCGGCGGCCTTGCATGCCGAGATTATCGGCGACAAGGGCCGCGGCTGGCTGATGCGATGGCTGCCGGCCCGGGCGCACGACAACGGGCTGTTCGTGCTGTTTGCCAATGGCATTGGGCCGGATGATAACGAAGTCCGCACCGGCAACGCGATGATCCTCGATTGTTATGGCCGCATCGTGTCGGAGACCTGCGCGCACCGCGATTGCCTGGTGCTGGGCGACCTGGACCTGACGCTCCGCGAGCGATCGACCGGGGCCAGGTGGCTCAAGGCCCGGCGGCCCGAATTGTACTCGGTGTTAACACAACCCACCGGGCAGGAACAAGACACCCGACACGTGCGGTTTGAATACGACGAGGACTTGGTGAATCAGCGCTCGGCTTTGTGAAGGGTTACCGTTGCTGGAAAGTTTCGGAACGGTACTTGTGGCACTGGTGGCTTGTCCACCAGTGTTTGATAACGCCTGCGATTCATCGACTGAAGTCCTCGCAACCCAA
>JBJHDE010000694.1:0-2953 GCA_050486385.1 Planctomycetales bacterium
TAGTCGTCCTTGGCGCGCATGAATTCGACTTCATCCGGTTTGTAATCCCGTTCGCAGGTCGTGGGATCGATCTGCCGTCGACGCGGCTGACGCTGCATCGAAGCGGGCCGGCGGTCGCCGGTGGGCGTGATGGGCTGAAGCGGTTGAACGCTGGTCATCGTGCGAGTCTCCAGGTAAGGCTAAGGGAACGGCCCGTACCGTGACCGTTCCACACCCAGTGCGGTCGGCCGTGACTCGCGAAACTCGTGTCCGTACAACACACCTCATCGACCAGCCCAGCTTGCCTACTTCACTGAATCGGGAGATTTTTCGCAAATTCCCTGAATCGCCCAATCAGCCAACCAACCGAGGGGCGGCTCTGCACCGGTGTCCCCAGTTGATAGACTGAAGTGGAGTCGCCTCAACCAACGCCCCCCATCACCATGGCCATGAGCGAACCCCTCGCCAACTCGCCCTCGACACTCAAGGCCGCGGTGCTGGACCAGTTGGATTCGCTGCGTCGGGCGGGCCTGACCCATTTGCCGTTGGTCGACCAACCGGCCAACCTGGGCTGGGACGCGCCGGAAGAAGCGGCACTCCCGCCGCGTGAATCGCCGCCGGCCGAATCGCCCAAGCCACCGCGGACCGATCGGTCGTCGTCGCCGCAATCGGCACCGCCGCCAGTAAGCGCGGCCAAGCCCGAGGCCCGGCCTCGGCCGAGTGCGCCGCGCGAACCGCAGCCCAAACTGTTTGAGGAGCCCGCGGTCGATCTCACCCCGGTGGCCCCGGCCGAACGCCCGGCGGTGCTGGCGGCCTTGCAGCAATGCGTGGCCGAGTGCGTGCGGTGCGAGCACCTCGCCCGGACCCGCCGGCAAACGGTGTTCGGGGTGGGTCCGCCGACCCCGCGGCTGTGCTTTTTGGGCGAGGCCCCGGGCGCCGACGAAGATCGCCAGGGCGAGCCCTTCGTGGGCGATGCCGGCCAGTTGCTCAATCGCATGATCACGGCGATGGGGCTGCGTCGCGAAGACGTGTTCATCCTGAATGTGCTCAAGTGCCGACCGCCGAACAATCGCACCCCCAACGACACCGAGATCGCCCAGTGCCGCGGTTACTATCGGCGGCAGCTTGCGATTCTGGATCCCAAGTTCATTTGCTGCCTGGGGGCGGTGGCCGCCAAGGACCTGCTCGAGACCCGCACCGGCATCACACTGCTGCGGGGCCAGTGGCACCAATACGGAAACGCCCGGGTGATGTGTACCTACCACCCGTCCTATTTGCTGCGCAAGCCCGAGTTCAAGCGTGATGCCTGGGAGGATTTGCAAATGATCATGGAGGCCATGAACCTTTCGCCGGCGACTTGATTGGTGACGGGGTGTGAGAGCAACAGCCGAACAATGAATATCGTGATTGCCACCGATGCCTGGCCACCGCAAATGAACGGTGTGGTGCGGACCCTCGCCACAACCGTCGAGGAGCTTCGTGCGCGGGGGCACTCGGTCACAATTATCGACCCAGGTTTGTTTTCCAGTTGGCCGTTTCCGTTCTACCCCGAAATTCGCCTGGCGTGGGCGCCCTCGCGTAAGATCGGCCCGCTGGTGGTGAATCATCTGCCCTGTGCGATTCACATCGCCACCGAGGGCCCCGTGGGCCAGGCCATGCGACGCTGGTGCCTGCGGAATCGGCATCCTTTCACAACGGCCTATCACACGAACTTTCCTGAATACCTCAGGAATTACCTGTGGCTACCCGAGTGGGTCACTTACTGGCTGCTGAGAAAGTTTCACCGTCCGGCAGCGCGGATCATGGTCAGCACACCCACTATGCAGCAACTGCTGGCCGCTCGCGGTTTCCGTAACGAATTGGCCTTGTGGTCGCGGGGTGTCGATACCACCTTGTTTCATCCACGGCCCAACGCCAAACGCCCCGGCGATGGCCGCCCCGTGGCATTGTACGTGGGCCGGGTGGCCGTCGAGAAAAACATCCAGGCGTTTCTGGACTGCCCGGTCGACTGCGTAAAACGCGTCGTCGGGCGGGGACCAGAACTCGAGCGCTTGCGGGCGGACTACCCGAGTATCGAATTTCTGGGCCCGCTGGGAGGCGAAGCCCTGGCCACGGCCTTTGCCACGGCCAATGTGTTTGTGTTTCCCAGTCGCACCGACACCTTCGGCCTGGTGATGCTCGAAGCCCTGGCCAGCGGCGTGCCAGTGGCCGCCTATCCGGTGGCGGGGCCGATTGACGTCATCGGCGACACCCCACGGATCGGCTGTTTGCACGAGGACCTGGCCACGGCGATTCGCACCGCTCTGGAAGTCGGCGACCCTACGGCCTGCCGCGCGTTTGCCGAAGGCTACTCGTGGCAGAAAGCCACCGACCAATTCGTCAGCCACCTCGAATTCTTCGACCCCGCAACCAAAGCCACCCAGCCCGAATCCATCGGATGAACGCGCAGCGATGGCCGTTGGCTGCGGGCTTTTCTACCGTCGCCTGCAAAACTTTACGAACAAAGTACGAGGCACTGGGAAGCTCAGGACGGCAATCAAGTTGAACCGCGAAGACGCCAAGATCGCGAAGATGTCGTGCCCCAACTTTGCGCTCTTCGCGTCTTGGCGGTTCGTTCTCCTGATTCCAACAGTCCATGCCGAATGGGTCGCGTGACTCAAGCCGGTTTGTCCAGCGGCCTTTGACAACACAGGTCAAACCGTCTGAATTTCGCACTGATCGACGACTTGCGCAGGGATCAGCTAGAACAGGTCCGATTGGTACGGCTTGGGCCATCTACCACGCCGCCCGCGGAGTTGACCCGAGTCTTCGGCCTCAAGCTCAAATGGGCGCCACGCGTTGACTAGGAACTGCTAACAAAACTGCTTCTTGAGAAAGTTGCAACAGACCGGGCTCTTGGCACAAGCGAGAATGCCTTCGTGTATGTCGGTGCGTCAATCATTGCGGGTGCGAAGTCGCAAATGTGCCACGGCTT
>JBJHDE010000695.1:0-2943 GCA_050486385.1 Planctomycetales bacterium
GACCAGCACATACACGATGCCGCGGTCCCGCAAGCGGCGACGGGCCTCGTCAGGCGATTGATCACCCACCAGGCGTTGGATCATGGGCCGATCGAACACCGTCGCGTACCAGACCGGCGGCTCCAGGTCGTAAACCTCGGCACTGCCCACAAACAGCACGCTGCCGTCGGGCTGTGTCTGTTGGTTGAGCCAGCGGTGGTAGATGTCGGTGCGTTGCTCCCAGTGTTGGTCGAGCGGGACAAAGAAGGCGTTGGTGTTCTCGCCCAGGACGTTGAGCACCACCGCATGCCACAGCAGCCCCACGACCAGCACCGCCACGACGATGCCCCGCTGCCACCATCCGCGTTGGGCCAGCTCGACCGCCATGAAGCCCGCGGCCACCGCCAACAGCGGCAGCACCGGAACCCAAAATCGATCGACCCGGTGCGTCAGCAGCCACCATCCCAGCAGGTAGACGCCAGCCCCAATCAGCAAGGCCACCAGCCACCGCGGCCAGGAACTCAGAAACAGTAAGGCCAGCAGCAACGGCACCAGCGCCAGGCCCTGCCAGCGGCTATCCAGCAGAAAGCCACTCACGGCGTTCATGCCCTCGGTCAGGTTGACCGGCCCGCGGGCGTGGGCGGCTTGCCAGCGGTGCTGGGCCTCGGGATCCATCGCCCCAGAGCCGAACACCTGGGTGGCCAGCGGGTACACGGGATTGCCGAAGAAGGCCACATTCTTGGCATACCACAATCCGCCACTGGCCAGGGCCACGGCCAGGAATACCGCCACCGGCAGCCCCTGGCGCCACCAGCGCTGGGCCCGATCGCTGGCCCACGGCCAGGCGGTCCAGAGGGCCAACGGCAGCACGATCAGCACGGCGTTGGTGTACTTGAGACCCAGGGCCCCGCCCGCCAACACGCCCGCGACAATCAGCCATCGCCAGCGGTTTTCGGGGGCAGTGCGGGCACGCCAGAGGGTCCAGAAGGCCAGCAGGCCGTACAGGCCACTGGCGACCTCGACCAGGCCCGTGGTCGAAATCTGCCCCAACCAGGGAATGCCTAACAGCGTGGCGGCGGCCAGTCCACCGACGGCGGGCGAAGCGAGATCGCGGCCCACGACAAACACCGCCAGCACGGTCAGCAGGCCCACCAAGCCCACCAGTGTCTTGCCGGCCTGCCCGCCCAGCCGCCAATCGTCGACCAGGGTCATGCCCGCCAAGGCCGGCATGGAAAGCCCCAGTGGCATGTTGGCGTAGACGTTGTGCTCCAGTCCAGTGATCCGCCCCTCGCGGTAGAACTCCTTGGGCGCTTGGAGGTGGTATTCGCGGACATCGAAGTTTCGCGGCGGCAGCATCGATCCCAACAGCAGGAAGCCCGCCACGGGAACCGCCACCAATCCCACCGCCAGCCAGCCGGGCGTGCCCAACGCGGGGCTGGATTCCGACACCGCCGGCAAGCTGGGGGCATCGCGAAGGGCCGAGATCTCGGCCAGCACGGCCGCCGTCAGAATCCCCAGCCCCAGCAACAGCAACACCACGGCATCCAGCCAGCCGCACAGTCCCAGAATCAGCACCAGCAGGCTTTGCCCCTGCAAGCCGCAGGCCAGGGCCAACACCCAGCGGTCCAGCCGGGCCAAAGGCCCGACGCCCAGGAACCGCAGCCCCAACGAGCCCAGCGCCCAGGCCGACAGCAGCAGCCCGGCGGCCAATAGCAGCATCGGCACGCGGTCGCTGATGTGCATGGCATGCTCGTCTTGGCCGACGGTCACCCAGAGCCGCATTACCGCCAGCGGTTGAGTCAGCGAAGTCTGGACCACGGCCCAACGGCTGTCGTCGGTGTCGCCCGGCAGGTCCAGGTCCATCGAAGTCGCGGCGAAGGCCAGCGTGTACAGCAGCACCATCACCCCCCACACCGCGAGCCAACCTCGATGCGATTGAATCGGCGAACGCGTCTTGGTGGCTGGCATCGCGGGGCGGCTTTCAAATCAAGGCGGTCGGGCGGGCGACTTGCGGGCATGGGGACCCGGCTGCCATTATGCACCGCCCGGCGAAACGTGCGACCCACCGCGACGGCGACCGGGAGCGACTCTCTCAACTTGCGAGGCCCTGCATGGAGGCGTTTGCCGTGGATCCGCGACTGGCCAACGATTGCCACCTGCTGGGCCATTTGCCCAGCGGATGGCTGCTGCTCAACCGCAAGGCAGCCGTGACCTGGTTCATCCTGGTGCCCGAAACCGCCTGCGACGAGCCGTTCGATTTGCCCGAACCCCAGGCCCAAGCCCTGTGGCGCGACGCCGGCCGGCTGGGGGCCTGGCTGCGGCGGTCGGGTGACTGCCACAAGGTGAATCTCGCGGCGATTGGCAATCTGGTCGGGCAGCTCCATGTGCATATCGTCGGCCGACGCCGCGACGATCCCGCCTGGCCGGGCGTCGTGTGGGGCCACCCCCTGGACGACCGCCGCTACACGCCCGAGCAGCTCGCTGGGCTGATCGCCCAACTATCCGACGAACGGTCGCTGGGCTTGAGTCCGGCCAATCCCGACGGACACGCCAATCCCTAGGGGCCGCTTGCCGATGGCGCAATCCAGGAAACTTAGGCAGCCTAGTGAAACTGTTTGGCCGGCGGAGTCGTCATCCCCCTAAGAGAATGGCCCTGGCGTGGCCTGGTGCTGGCCAAAGCGGTGGGGAAGTTTTCGTGGAAATGGCTGCTGGTCGTTGCGAATGGCCGATATCTGCTAGACTCTAAGTAGAGGCGACGACGGGTCGTTCCCGAAATCGGGCCCACGGATACATTCGCGACAATGTTTCAAAGCACCCCGATCGATGTCCAGCGGCAGGTGGACGATCACCAGAACGGTGAGGTCCTCCGCGAGGCCGAACAGCGGAAGAAGGTCGCTGCCCCCGCAACGGGGTTCGTGCCCACCAAGCGGAGCCCGATTGTTCTGGCTCGCGACGTGTTGGAGA
>JBJHDE010000696.1:0-2453 GCA_050486385.1 Planctomycetales bacterium
GAACGTGAATTAGACCGATAGAATTCCATCCCATCAGGAACAAATTCCTGTCTCACCCAGATTTGCTTTTCTCGAATCCATGAGCTTCCCCACAAGAGGGAAGCAAGTGCATGCACTCCTTCTTGAGGAAGGTAGGGGGGCGCGCGGGGGGAATGCAATCGAATCGCGGTGACTTTTCAGAGAACAGTTGCTGGGGCCCACCCACCATGCTCCAGGCAACATCCGGGATAGGATCACGCCGATGGCCGGGCATGGGTAGGGGGCGACGGCGGTGGCGGGCGGGCCGCCGGACGCCTACAACGAATCGGGGCGGTGCGAGGCCGCAGGGGTCGTGTGACTGAAAGTGTGGGAGCGGGGTATGCCAGGCGATTTCCAGGGCCTGCGGGTCGTGGCGTTCGAGAGCCGTCGGGCCGACGAGTTGACGCGGATGCTCCAGCGGTTCGGCGCAACCGCCTGGGTCAGCCCGTCGATGCGCGAGCTGCCGCTCGACGTGCGGGCCAGCGTGGTGGATTACGCCCAGCGGCTGTGTGCCGGGGCCTTCGACCTGGCGATTCTGATGACCGGCGTGGGGCTGCGGCAACTCGCGGCGGCGGTGGAACACGCCGTGCCCCTGGACGACCTGCAAGCCGCCTACGCCAAAACGCCCACCCTCGCCCGAGGCCCGAAACCCGTGCTGGTGCTGCGTGAGTGGGGGCTGCGTCCGACCTACACGGTCCCCGAACCCAACACCTGGCGCGAGCTGCTGGAGACGATCGATCGCGAAGGCATCGCCCTGTCGGAAGCCCGGGTGGCCGTGCAGGAGTACGGCCGCTCGAACCCGGCGCTGATCGAGGGCCAGATGGAACGCGGAGCCCAGGTCGAATGCGTGCGAATCTACCGTTGGGGACTGCCCGAGGACATGGCTCCCCTGGAAGCCAATATCCGCCGGCTGGCGGCGGGCGAGGCCGATGTGGTGATGCTGACCTCGACGCCGCAGATTCTGCATATTGAAGAGGTCGCCGGTCGGCTGGGCCTGACCGAGGCGGTTCATGCGGCCCTGCCCCACATGGTGGTGGCCAGCATTGGCCCCACCTGCAGCGAGACCCTCCGCGAACACCACTGGCCGGTTGACCTGGAGCCCGAGCATCCGAAGATGGGCCATCTGGTCACCGAGTCGGCGGCCCGCTGTCACGCCCTGCTGGCCGCCAAGCGGGACACCGTCTGAAGACGACGGGAATACCGGTCATGCCGGAATTCCGCCCCAAAGTGCAAAAACGTCGCGCCTTGGCCCCGCGATTGTGACGACAAAGAGAGTACGGATTTCCGCGAAAGCCCGCGAACAGGGTTCCCCAAGACCCCCAGGCGACGAGCGCGATCAGGCCTCGCCCCGCCGGTTCAACGCCTTTCGCAGGCAGCAAGGCGCCCGCGAGCGGTTTCCTTCCCGCTGGTCCTCGTTTTGGCGAGGGTGATCGGTGGGAGGCAGCCAGATCGGCTCGTGGTGGGCACCCCACAAACCCCAGGTGTGGCGTGGCGGCTTCCGATGCGTTGTTCCTGAAAGCCTGCCGGCGCGAGCCCGTGGAGCGGACCCCGGTCTGGCTGATGCGGCAGGCCGGCCGCTACATGCCCGAGTACCGCGAGGTCCGGGCGAAGGTCTCGTTCTTGGAGCTGGTCAAGAATCCGCCCCTGTGCGCCGAGGTGATGCACACTGCCGTCTCGGTGCTGGGGGTCGACGCGGCGATCATCTTCTCGGATATCCTGCCGATCCTGGAACCCCTGGGCCTGGACCTGGAGTTCTCGCCCGGCGATGGCCCCACGATCCATAATCCGATTCGTGCTGCCGAGGACCTCGGGCGGCTGCGGGAGTTGGACTCGATCGACCCGTTGGCCTATGTCTGCGAGACCGTCCGCCTGACCCGGGCCGGATTGGACGAGTCGATCCCCGTGATTGGGTTTTCGGGCGCTCCGTTCACGCTGGCCAGCTACGCCATCGAGGGGGGAGGCAGCCGCTACTACATTCACACCAAAGGGCTGATGCTCAGCGACCCCCCCGCCTGGGATGCCCTGATGGATCTTCTTAGCCGGGCGGTGTCCCGCTATCTATTGGCCCAGATTGAGGCGGGGGCCCAGGCGGTGCAGTTGTTCGACAGTTGGGTGGGCAGTCTCAGCCCCCCCGATTACCGTCGCTTTGTCCTGCCATATTTGCAGGCCATTGTGGCAAAGATGCCCGCGGATGTGCCGGTGATTTACTTCGCTCACGGCAATCCGGCCCTGTTGGAGGCCGCCGCCGAAACCGGGGCCAGCGTGCTGGGGATCGATTGGCGGATCGACCTGGGCGAGGCCTGGCGGCGGGTGGGTTATGAGCATGCGGTTCAAGGAAACTTGGACCCAACCACCTTATTTGCCCCGATTCCCATCATCCAACAGCGGGTCCGAGACGTATTACTTGATGCCGGAGGCCGCTGGGGCAGTGCGCG
>JBJHDE010000696.1:2463-2933 GCA_050486385.1 Planctomycetales bacterium
CGCTGGGGCCATATCTTCAATCTTGGTCACGGGATTCTCCCGAACACGCCGGTCGAGCATGTTGTCTCACTCGTCGAGGCGGTCAAGGAATACAGCCAAGAGATTCATTCGGCACGGAACTTGCCCTAAGTCGTTTGCTGGAAACAATGACAGTGCCATGAGCACGTCCAACCTGGGAGGGCATTGCGATGACCATGACTCAAGTCGAATACGAAGCCCCCTGGCAAGCCCGTCTTGCCGATCAACTGCGGCGCGGTCGTTTGACGGACGTGCGAGCCGAGGTGCGGGGCAATCTGCATCATGTGGTGGGGTGCTACAACGATAGCGACGGCTCGGAGGTGTGCCAGTCGTACGCCTACTTCTCCAAGCCGCACATGGCCGATCAGGTGGTCCGCCAGATTCGACGGATGGCCCTGCTCAACTGACGCGAGCCACCCGGCAACCCCAATCATCCTTCGGCGGCCCAGGCC
>JBJHDE010000697.1:0-1308 GCA_050486385.1 Planctomycetales bacterium
CCTGATCGATTCGGGGCATGGCCACCTGTTGTGGTGGGGCGCGGCACCCAGTCATCCCGTGTTGGGCTGGCTCTTTCGTCACCCAACTGTCGAGCGGTTCCTCGCTTGACCCAAATGGGTTCCGCTATTTGGGTTGGTTGGCCCCTGGGGACGGCATCGCCTCAACGCAGCCCAAGCTGCTTGTGCAGTTGCAGGCTCAATCTCCACTGCGGGTGGGCCAGGCAGTAGGCAATCGCCCGCTGGGTGTTGGCTTCCAGCTCGGGCCCGTCGAGCGGCTGCAGCAGAAAATGCTGGAAATCCAGCTCCGCGTAGGCTTCGGGCGGGGCGGCGGTCTGCGGAAAGACCAGCTTCAGCTCGTGCCCTTGGGTCTGCACCAGTGGGGCCTGGGCTTTGGGGCTGACGCAAATCCAATCGACCTCCGCGGGGCACACTCGGGTGCCGTTGGTCTCGACGGCGACCTCCCAACCGCGGCGTTTGAGTTGGCCGATCAAGGGCGAATCAAGCTGCAACAGCGGTTCGCCCCCGGTGAACACGACATAAGGTGTTTCGTTGCCAACGGTTGAGGCATGCGGCCACCGTGTGGCGATCCGCTCGGCCAGGGCCTCGGGTGTCGAGAACACGCCTCCGCCGGGGCCATCGGTGCCCACAAAGTCGGTGTCGCAGAAGCCGCACACCGCCGACCCGCGGCTTTCCGGGCGACCGTCCCAGAGGTTGCAGCCCGCGAAGCGGCAGAAGACGGCAGGCCGCCCGGCCCGCACACCTTCGCCTTGCAGGGTGTAGTAGACCTCTTTAACGGAGTACCGCGCGGCCACGATCGCAAACTTCCCAACTCGAAACGGACACTTGCCGGGGCGGACATGACCGAGACACTCGGCTGAGCCCACCCGCCTTGGCTTCAGCAAGCAGAAGATTATCGTATTGTTGCCGCGGCGGCAGGGTCCGACGACCGGCATTCCGTCGCGTGGCGGCAATTGTTGTGCAGTTTCCCAGCTTCCATCTTCCCCCGCCCGAGCCCCATGGCCAGTCACCCCACACTCCGGATCGGCGGATGGCTCGCGGCGGCCCTGCTGGTTGTGCTGGCGGGTTGCCAGTTGCCCGGCGAGCAATCGCCCCAGGCCGCCAGCACGCCGGTGCGGTTGATCCTGGCTGGGCGGCCCGACGCCCGCAGCGGCGGGTTCTTTGCCGCTCAGGCGGCCGGTCATTACCGAGCGGTGGGCCTGGAAGTTGAATTCGTGTGGGTCGAGCAGCCGCAACTTGCCTTGGATCAGGCCGCCGACGGAGCGGGCCTGACGCTGGCCGTGGTGAATG
>JBJHDE010000697.1:1318-2920 GCA_050486385.1 Planctomycetales bacterium
GGTTCATCCCGCCCAGGACGGCCGCCAGCCGCGGGCGATCTTTGCCAGTTTGCAGGACACGGCCGCCGCGGTGATCGTTCACGAGGACCATCCTCGCCCCGAGGACGAAAGCTGGGGCACCGGGCCATTGCTGGCCCGCCGGAACGATCCGGCCTTGGGCGTGCTGACCGAGACCGTCCAGTTTCGCGGGGCCGCCCCCGAACGATTGGACGATCCGCTGGCGGTGTTTCTCAAGACCCCTGACGCCATGTTGCTGGGCTGGTTGACCCGCGAGGCCTTCGAGGCCCAGGAGGCCGACGTACCGGTGGGCAGCTTGAGTCTGGCCAAGCTGGGCTACAATCCTTACGGCGGTGTGTTGGTGGTGGGTGCCGATACGCTGGAGGCCGAGGCCGAGTGGCTGCACCGCCTGGTGCGGGCCACCGCCCAAGGCTGGCGAGACTACCTGGCCGACTTTTCGGCCGGCAACGAGGCTCTGGCCCAGCAGCCCGGGGCGCCTTCCCGAATGGTGCTGGATTTGGGAGCGCAGCTCATCCGCGACCGCAACCTGGTCACCGGCGATGTGGGGCCCGACCAGATTGGCCGGATTCGTCCTGAGCGCTGGCAAGAGCTGATCGACCTGTTGCGGGCCTCGGGCCGCGAGGGGCTCGAGACCCTCGAGCCGAGCGATGTGATGACGCCCCGGTTTTTTGAAGAGCCGCCGTTCCGGTGATACCGCCGCGGCCCACCTCCGCCGCTTGCGGGGCCGGGGCCGCCAGCCGATACTCGTTGGCTTCTCTCTCTGATTGCGAGCTGTTTGCCATGGCCAAGAATATCCTCGGTGGCGATCTCCAGACCTGCTGCACCGAGCCCATGACCGGTTTCTACCGTACCGGGCGTTGCGACACCGGTGCCGGCGACTTTGGACTGCACATCATCTGCTGCGAGGTCACCGCCGAGTTTCTGGCGTTCTCCAAGGAAGTGGGCAACGACCTGTCCACCCCCGTGCCAGCCTACAACTTTGCGGGATTGCAGCCGGGCGATCGCTGGTGCGTGTGCATGCCGCGTTGGGTCGAAGCCCACGAGGCCGGCATGGCCCCACCGATTGTGCTTGAGGCCACGCACATCTCGGCCCTGGAGCACGCCGACCTCGATGTGCTCAAGCAGTACGCCGTGGAATGACGGGCCCGTTGACTGACGGGGCCGTTGACTGAACACGCCGTTGTTGGGCCGAACGCCCGAGCCACCCGCCGGCCGAAACGACCGACGGGTGGCGGCTATTGGGGTGTGTCCAATGGCACTCGAGTCCGTTGGCAGTCGTGTCAGTCGGCCGTCGACCACCGCCACAGCCACATACCGTCTTGGAAGAAGACGAAGACGAACAGGGCCAGAATCATGAACAGGCCCATCAACTGCAAGGTGAACTGGACGTTCTCGCTGGGCGGTTTGCCTCGCACGGCCTCGTAGGCCAGAAACACCATGTGGCCGCCGTCCAGGACCGGGATCGGCAGAAAATTGATGACGGCCAGGTTGGCGCTCAGCAGGGCCAAGAACAGCATAAACTCGATCATGCCTTGGTCGGCGATCATGCTCCCGGCGGCAAAGATCTTGATGGGCCCACCGATC
>JBJHDE010000698.1:0-2909 GCA_050486385.1 Planctomycetales bacterium
CGGGTCCAGGGTTGCGTAGACCGTGTCACCACGGCTGATGAACTGATGAAGTCGGAACGCAAACGGCGGCCGACCTCGGGGGTCATGCGGATCGCGGATTTCGTAGCTGGCCAGCAACAGCGCCCGCACGGCCCGCGAGCAGTCCTCCATGGGAAGGGTGGTCAACGTTGCCAAGTCAGCGACCGCACTGGTCTTGCCACCCAGTGGCCGTGGGATCGCGCGGACGAGCCGCCCCGTCTCTGGCTCGACCGTAACGCCAAAGGTGCTCTCGACCCAGGATGCGAGCGGATCCCCCACAAACTCGTCAAAGGAGCCGGCCACGGTGTCGCCCTGCATGATCCGGCCACGGAGGGCTTCAATAAACGTGGGGTCGCTGGCGGAATGTTCGGGCGTGACCCGACGAAGCGTTTCGCCGATCACGTTTCCGGCGGACACCTTATCGCCAAACAGGGTCGAGGCGACCTCAGCGACCCTGGCCCGCTGCTGGTCGGTAGTCCCACCAGTGGCCATCGTCGCCGATGTACCGACGCACTGGAGTTCGGTCGACCGGGTCGCCTCGCGGACCCGACGGACGAGCATCGCTACGTCGGCCCCCTGCCGACCACGATAGGTGTGCAGTTCGTCGAGAACCAGGAACTGAAGACCCTCGGCTGCGGCAACAAGCGACCGCTCCCGATCGCGAGTCAGGATCAGCTCAAGCATGACGTAATTGGTCAGGATCACGTCCGGTGGGTCGACCATGATCCGGTTTCGTGTCTCCTCATCCTCCTGCCCGGTGTAACGCGCAAACCGAACGGGCCCGCGGCCGCCCGAAAATCCCTCGGTCAGGAACTTGTTCAGCTCGTTGGCTTGGCTGTTGGCCAGGGCATTCATCGGATAGACGATGATCGCCTGGACACCGCAGCCGCTGCCGCGCCGCAGAATGTGGTCAACGACTGGAACAATGTAGGCCAGGCTCTTCCCCGAGCCGGTCCCGGTGGTCAGTACGTAGTTCCCTCCATCCCGCGCGACACGGATCGCCTCTTCTTGATGTCGGTGAAGCCGTAGCGGCCCGCCGGTTGAGTCCTTGGATTTGGCGACACGGAAGACCTCGCTGCACTTCGGATGCAAAACGCCCTCCTCGACCAACTCGTCGACGAGCCGGCCCGACTCAAAGGCCGGGTTGAGCTGGAGCAGCGGCTCCGGCCAGAGTCGACCCGCGGCCAGTTCCTCCTCGACCGTCCTGCGGACCCGCTCATCCTGTATCTCGATGAAGCTCCGCACGTACCGGGCGTAGTCGCCGATAAGGCGGTCCCGGAGGTGGAACACATCCATGGTTAGGCCAGGCAATTGTGGGTTGCGGGAGTCGCCCCAGGATGGGGAGTCAATCGACCCGAAGTGTAGCAGGCGTTCACCAGGAGTTCACGCCCCTAGCGAAAAGGATCGGCTCAAGGTCTCTCGCAAGCCTGCAGGATCACCTCAGGCGAGCAACGTGACTTCACGCGCCGGCTCACACACCCCCCTCTGGTCTGGCGAAAGAGTTCCATCGGGAGGCAACGGAGCGACACACTCTGAGCCCAACAAAGCGGGAAGCACGAGCCAAAACCACTTGGGTCAAGCTTCGGGACGATGGGGGCCATGCCAAACTTCACCCCTTGATCCGACGAGCGAATCGGAGAACCCCCTCGCCCTCACTCGACTGTCTCAGCAGCCTCCCGAAACAGCCAGGCCCGGACGTGGTCGGTCACGGCCCGGAGGCGATCTTGCTCGATCTCCTCGCGGTAGACGGCGGCCATCGAGCTATCGACGTGGCCCATGATGGCGTTGACGGCCACCTGATCCTTGGAGCCCCCGCCCACGGTCTCGAAGGTGTGCCGCAGCCAGTAGAACCCGCCTTTTGGGATTTCGGCCCAAATCAGCAGGAAGCGAAACCGCTTGGCGACGGGGTTTGATGAGTGATCCCAGGGACGGCCAGCCCCAGTGACGAACACGCGGCCCTCGGCCTCGGGACGGGGCTTGGGGCGGCGAGCCACCCACGTGCGCAGGGCGTCGGCGGTCTCCGGCCACAACGGGCACAGGCGGTCGACTTCGGTCTTAGGTCGGGGGAAGTCGATCCAGCCGCCGTCGAGGTCCAGGGCGTCCAGCGGCAGGGTGGCGCAGTCGGTGTTGCCGAACCCGCAGTTGATGCCCAGCAGGATCATGGCCCGCATCTGCAAGCCGGCCTCGCCCAGCAGGCGATGAATCTGATCTTGGTCGAACAGCTTCTTGCCTTGCTGGCGTCGGTGCCGCCGCAGCACCCGAGCCCCGGGCTTCTTGAAGTCTGGGCCGAAGTTGATCGGCTCGCGCACATGCTGGGCTTGGTGGAGCCACCGGAACACGCTGCGGATGCGGGTGATCTCGTTGCCGATGGCCACCACGCCGAGCACCTGCGACCGCTCAATCTGGAAGGTCTCAAAAGTCCGCGGCCCCAGGTCGCTGACCGGAGTGTTGCGGCCGATGACGCCCACGAACCGCTTGCAGCTAGCGACGTACTCCTTGAAGGTCCGCTCGCTGATCTCGCCCAGGGCGACGGCCTGGCTCTTGGCGTCCAGAAATAGCTCGCAGGCAGCCGTGACCGTGAAGACGGTCGGGGCTTGGGTCTGTTCCAGAAATCGGGCGAGTGCCGCTTCGGGATCGCTCCAGGGGCCGAAGTATTTGAGCCGCCCGCCGATCTTCTTGGCCCACTGCCCATTGCGGTGCGGGAACAGTGGGAAGTCGGGCGAGGGCTTCTCCGACAACCTGACGACACCCTTCGCGGGTATCGGGTGTCGTGGCGTGAGGCCATCGACGCAACTCCTTGACTATCAGTCGCTTACAAGGCACGCCCGGTAGGACTCGAACCTACAACCCCCGGTTCCGAAGACCGGTGCTCTATCCGGTTGAGCTACGGG
>JBJHDE010000699.1:0-2907 GCA_050486385.1 Planctomycetales bacterium
TTGTTTGGCCAGGCTGATGGCGGGCACGCGGCGGTAGTTGAACCACACCATATTGGGGACGCCGGCCTTCTCGACGGCGGCCACCCTCTCTTGGCCCTCGGCGACGTTCATCGCCAGGGGCTTCTCGCACAGAATCATCTTGCCGGCCTGGGCGGCGGCCAGCACGATCTCGCGGTGGGTGTTGTTCGGCGTGCCGATGTCGATCAGGTCGATGTCGTCGCGGGCGACGAGCTTCCGCCAATCGGTCTCGTAGGACTCATAGCCCCAGTTGGCGGCAAACGCCTTGATGCTCTCCTCGTTCCGCCCGCAGCAGGCGGCCAGCACGGGGCGGTGTTCGAGTTCGAAGAACTGGCTCACCTGGCGATAGGCATTCGAGTGGGCGCGGCCCATAAAGCCATAGCCAATCATGCCAATCCGCACGGGTCGACTCATCGGGAAGGTCTCCTTGGAAAAAGAAAGCGGGCGGCGGGGCCGCAATTGCCGGCTGGCTCAACACGCTGAGCCAATCGGCTCCGGTTATAGAGCACCACTCCCCAGGACGGAACCGTTGGCTCAGCGTGCGGCGAGCCGGCACTGATGCCTGGACAACACCGCCAACCGCCCGCATGGGACGAACGGCGTGTCCGCCCGTGTGGGGCCAAGTGCTTGGATCCATCCGAGATCGACCTTGCTCGGTGACCTCCGCGGCGATCGCCAGCCGATGCCGCAAACCCTCCGCCGCCACCAAGCGAATCTCTGGCCTGGTCGAGAAACCATGCCCGGGCCTTGGCCCCAAGCTCCGTGAGCGCCCCCGTTGCGGTCGGAATCCGGATCCCCGGCCCTGTCAGGGCCGTTCTCTTAGCCCCGGGCAGGGTCCGGGGCAGCCATGCGTCGGCATAAGTTCCGTTGAAACGACGCCGGTCGACTCCGCCTGCGTCATGCCCACGCCCGGCTGCCACACCCACATCACGAAGCAGCATGGGCATGGAGTGGTTCAGCCCACCTCCGTTGTGGCGGCCGAGCCCCGGTTGCTCCCATCCGATGACACATGACCAAAGCCAATCGGTGCTGCGTCGAGATACACCCATCGCAACGACGCCAGGCAGATTCGGCCACCTCATGCCCACGCTGCTTCGCGACGTGGGCATGCCACCCAGTCCACACCCGTCAAACAAGGCAATCCATGGCGATCGCCCCTGGGCCTTCAATCCAACCTCCCGCGAAAATCCACGCTTCACTCAAGCGGGGTCTTGTTGGGCTCGCCGGGACGCTCTTGCACGTAGCGGGGTAAGGCGTAGCCGGGGAGTCGGGCGCGGAGCTGCCGCATGAGTTGGCGGCCTTGTTCCACCGGCACCTCGAAGTGCTGGGCCCCCTGCACCCGATCGAGCTGATGCAGGTAATAAGGTTGCACACGCAACTCGACCAGCCGCAGGCACAGGGCCTCTAAAGCGGCCAGCGAATCGTTCACCCCGCGGAGCAGCACGGCCTGATTGAGCACCCACCCGCCGGCGGCCACCAAGCGGCTCAGGCCGGCGGCCACGGCGGCGTCGATCTCCTGGGCATGGTTGATGTGGACCACCACAAGCGTCTGCAAGCGCCGGTCGGCAATCAACTCCAGCAGCCCTTCGCTCAACCGCTCGGGAATCACCACCGGCAGCCGGGTGTGCAGCCGAATCCGCCGGACATGCGGAATCGCGGCCAGCCGATCCCACCATCCCGCCAGGGTCGAGTCAGCCAACGAGAGGGGGTCGCCCCCACTCAACAGGACTTCGTGAATGCTGGGATCGGCGGCAATCGTCTCCAGGGCCGCTGGCCAGGCCGCGGTGCCGGAGGGGGCCTGATCGTAGGGAAAGTGCCGGCGGAAACAGTAGCGACAGTGGACGGCGCAGGCCCCGCTCGCTACGATCAGCACTCGTCCGTGGTACTTGTGCAACACCCCGGGTGCGGCCAAGGCCGCTTGCTCGGCCAACGGATCGTGGGAAAAGCCGCTTGCCGGGGCAAGCTCCTCTTCCAGGGGGAGCACCTGTCGCAGCAGCGGGTCGTGGGGATCGCCTGGGCGAATGCGTTGCAGGTAGCCCTCGGGCACCCGCAGGCCAAAGTGGGCCGCCGCCCGCCGGGCGGGTTCGACCCAGCGTTCGGCCAATCCCAATCGCTGGCACAGGACTGCGGGATCGGTCACGGCCTGGCGATAGAGCTGCTGCCATCGCGGGGCGGAGTCAATCACGGGACCGATCGGCATAGACCAGCAGCACGGCGTCGAGGGAGTGATTCGGCCGCACATGGCAAGGGGCCCCGTGCCCCCGTCTGGGCCGAACAATCAGCATACGACTTTGGAACGATTCAGGGAACCAACCGTGGCGAACTACAGCGTCGGCGAACTCAAGAAGGGCTTGAAGGTTCAGATGGACGGCGAACCTTACCGCATCGACGAGTGCAACTTCGTCAAGCCGGGTAAGGGCCAGGCGCTGTACCGCCTCAAGCTGCGGCACCTGCTGCGGAACACCGTGCTCGATCGTACCCTGCGCAGCGGCGATTCCATGGAATCGGCCGACGTCACCGACATCGACGTGACCTACAGCTACCAGCAGGGCGATCAGTTCGTGTTCATGGATTCCAGCACCTTCGAACAGTATGAACTCGACAAGAGCATGCTCGAAGACGCCTGGAAGTACCTGCTCGAAAACATGAGCTGCTCGATGACCCTCTGGAACGGGCGTCCGATCAGCCTTACGCCGCCCAACCAGGTGATCCTCAAGGTCGAGTACACCGAACCGGCCGCCCGCGGCAACACGGCCAACGCCCTGAACAAGCCGGCCACCATGGAGACCGGGGCCGAGATTTTTGTCCCGGCCTTCGTCGAGACCGGCGAGAAGATTAAGGTCGACACCCGCACCGGCGAGTACGTCGAGCGTGTCCGGGACTGAACCC
>JBJHDE010000700.1:0-2904 GCA_050486385.1 Planctomycetales bacterium
GTGCCGTTCCACCAAGGGCGGGACATCTCGCCAGTTTTGCTGCGCAAGATAGCCCGTGACATCGGCATATCCCCCGAGGATTTGATCGCCGCGAAGGGATGATGGCCGAACATCCGCCCCAGCAGACTCGGCCCGTCATTGATCTTCCTGGGGGTTAGTCGATCACTGAGGCAGTCGGGCCGGCTGAGCTTTCTCGTTCATGACGCAACCCCTGTTCATGGTTCAGCCCGATCCCCACGCGCGACCGATTCCGCCCACCGAGTGCCTGTGGGTCGATCCCGCACGGCCTGACCCCGCGGTGTTGGATCGGGCGGCCGCCTGGCTGGCGCGGGGCGAGATCGTGGCCTTTCCCACGGAAACGGTGTATGGCCTGGGGGCCGATGCCCTGAACCCGGCGGCCGTGGCCAAGATTTTTGAGGCCAAGGGCCGTCCGGCGGCCAATCCGCTGATCGTCCATGTGGCTGGGTTCGCGGCTGCGCGGCGGCTGGTGACGGCCTGGCCGGAGTCGGCCCAACGCTTGGCCGAGCGATTCTGGCCGGGGCCCTTGACCCTGGTGCTGCCAGCCGGGCCCGAGGTTCCCCCCATCGTGACCGCAGGCGGATCCACGGTCGGGCTGCGTATGCCGGCCCACCCGGTGGCCCTGGCACTCTTGGAACGGGCCCAACGCCCGCTGGCCGCGCCGAGCGCCAATCGCAGCAATTCCATCAGTCCCACCCAGGCTGATCACGTGCTGAGCAGCCTCGGGGGGCGGATCGGGTTGGTGCTGGACGGCGGGCGTTGCCCCGGCGGACTGGAGTCGACGGTCGTCGATCTCACCGGCCCTCGGCCACGGCTGCTGCGGCCCGGGTTGATCGCCCCTGATGAACTGGCGGCGGTGCTGGGAACCCCGATCGAACGCGCCAGCCAGTCGCCGCCCGCTGAGGGTCCCTTGCGGTCGCCGGGGATGTTGGCCCGCCACTACGCCCCAGCGGCGCGGCTCGAGGTGTTGGAGCCCTCGTCCGTTTTACCCCGGCTGGCCGAGCTGTTGGCCCTCCACTCGCGGGTCGGCTGGCTGGCTTGCGGCTCGGGGGAAGCGGCCATCGCCTGCGAGTCCCCGGGGCTGCTGCGGCTGGAGCTGCCGGACGATGCAAGCGGCTATGCCAGCCAGCTTTACGCCGCTTTGCACACCTTCGACGCCGCCGAAGTCGGCTGGATTTTGGTCAGCCGGCCCCCTCAAAAATTGGGGTGGGAAGCCATCCACGATCGGCTGGCTCGGGCGTCGGTCGCCGGCACCCCCGGCGATTGAGCGCGGTGTCGGGCAGTTGGAAAGGGGGAAACCCAAAATTATTTCGGGAATCTTCTGGAACTGTTAAGAATTGATGCATAGACTTCGACGAGTGGGATTGATTCAATCCCGCCCCTTCCTAGCCCTTCGCAGGTACCTGCCCCGCCTGCGAAGGGCTGTCGTATTTCTGGGCCGAATCGTTGCGGTGATTCATCCGCACCCGCCCCCATCCTTCCGTCACAACCCAGGCACGAGCCCCAACGGGGCGGCCCGATGATAGCCCAGGGTGCAACCCTGGGATTGGTTGGGATGCGGTTGGGATGTTGTTTGCCCGACATGCCCGACGGTCGATGGTGTGTGGCCGATGGCGGTCAATCGCCCGGATAATCGGCCCGGCAATCACCAAGGTTTCCACCCTGGGCTGTCGTAGCGCCGCCCCTTTGGGGCTTAGGGGTTGGGATTCGGTCAGGTTTTGCAGGCTCCGGTTCCTTTGGGCCAACAGCTCGCCTATCCTAACCTTAGGGGGCCGTTGGCCATTTCCGCCAGCGACCTCCGACCTCAAGCGACCTTTCTACCTCACGTGCCTCGGATTCCCGCCACGCGGATCCGGGGGCATCGGACGGTGAGCCATGGAAACAACCGACCTGCCCATCCAGCAACTTTGGGCCCCCGTTTCGGTCAATCACCGTGGGGGCGATGTCCAAGCGGCCCCCGCCCGCCAAGCCAATCTGCGGTCGCCCGCGTGCGAACGTTGGAATCAGGTCATCGACACAATCATTGATTGGGTGAATGGTCGCGAGCCGTATGGCGACGGCTTGGTTCGGCCGACGCGCTTGGCTGGACAGGTCGCGATTGAGTGGTCGCGTGACTTCAGTGACGAAGGCCGACCCGCACCCACGGATGCGGCCCCCAACGGCGACGGCGGCATCGTCTTCGAGCTTCATCACCCGGTTGGCTCGGAAATGCTGGAGTTCTACGACGATGGGGGCATCGCCTACACCCATTTTGGCGCCGACGGAATCGTCCTATTGGAAGAGCGCATTCTTCCGAAAGCCTAGGGGCCCTGGGGATGATTGTCTCATGCGAGACCCATTCCGCGCAGGTGTAGCGAGGTTCCGTCGTGAGTGCCGGAAAGCCTGACCCACCTCCGGACAAAACGCCTGTCTACCGGCGCTATCCGAAAACTCCCTTCGATGAGTCCTTCAAACCGCCTGATAGAATCTCCAGCGTTTGCTTTCGACCCTCACCACGCGACACCGATGGACTATCGCTGACTTGCGATCTGCAGCGTGTAGGAGATGGTTGTGATCAAGCCTATGTTGTGCTTCAACTCACTTTGGAAGAATTGCGGGACAAGGGGATCACCGTTATCGACGATCCCCGGGAAGCGACCGAGACGCTGCCTGCCGATCCTGGCCATCTGCTGATTCCCGAACTATGCAGACAAGACAAGTAGCTTTCGGCCGCCCAAAAGCAAATCATCGAAAAGCTGCGAATAATCGCGATGCAGTATCGTGTTATCATCGTCGATGACCCCACCCAGCCGCCCGAAACATAATCGAAAAATTCACACACCCAACAACTACACGAGCCCCAACGGGGCGGCCCGATGATAGCCCAGGGTGCAACCCTGGGATTGG
>JBJHDE010000701.1:0-2899 GCA_050486385.1 Planctomycetales bacterium
AATCTCGATTTGCTGGCCGAGTTGAATGCCGCTCACCGCGACCAACATCCCGGCAGCGCCGAACTGGCGGCGCGGATCGACAATTATGAACTCGCCTTCCGCATGCAGCGGTTGGTGCCCGAAGTGTTGGACATCGCCAGCGAAAACGCCACGACCCGCCGTATGTACGGACTGGACGATCCCGACTCGGCCAGCGTGGGCCGACGCTGCCTGCTGGCCCGCAGGTTGATCGAGTCCGGCGTGCGGTTCGTGCAGCTCTATGTGGAAGGCTGGGACTCGCATGACTACATCGAACGCGCCCACCGCCGCCGAATCCGAGCGATTGATCGCCCCATGGCCGGACTGATTGCCGATCTCAAACAGCGGGGCCTGCTGGAAGACACGCTGGTCGTGTGGTGCGGCGAGTTCGGGCGTTCACCCGACAATGGCATTCGGGGCGGCGGCGTGAAGTACGGCCGCGATCACAACGCCACGGCCATGAGCGTGGTGCTGGCTGGCGGCGGTGTGCGGGCTGGCAGCGTGGTGGGGGCCACCGACGAGATTGGCGAAACGGCCATCGAGTGCGTGCATCCCATCCGCGACTTCCACGTCACGCTGTTGCGGCTGCTGGGCCTGGACGACAACAAACTGACCTATTTTCATGCTGGGCGTTTCAAACAACTGAGCCAGGTCGGCGGACAGGTGATCCACGATCTGCTGGCGTGAGGTCCCTCCGCCGCGACAAGCTGCCCCACTCACGCAGTCGGCTGGTTTGGGGGTATGGTCACGGCAACCTCGCACCTTGATCTTTCGCCTCCCAATGGTGAACGCCCGATGGCTTACGGCATCCCTTTGAGTCAGCATCTGCGGATGATGGAACGTTCGGCGCCCGGCATCTCGGAGGAGCTGTCGCCGCTGGTGCTGCAGATGGCCTATGCGGCCAAGGTCCTGAGCCGCGAGATCAACCGCGCCGCCCTGGTCGGGCAACTGGGCCTGGTGGGCGAGCACAACGCCTCGGGCGATGCCCAGAGCAAGCTGGATGTGTACGGTCACGAGGTCGTGCTGGATGCCTTCAGCCGTTCGACGCACCTGGCGGGCCTGGTTAGCGAAGAGATGCCCGGCCCGCAGGCCATCTCCTCGGGACCGCAGGCACGGTACATTTGCTGTGTCGACCCGGTCGACGGCTCGAGCAACGTTGACATCAATAACACCATCGGCACGGTGTTTGGCTTTTATCGCCTGCGCGAGCATCACGGCAGCGACCTGACGGCCGAGCTGTTGCGGCCCGACACCCGCCTGATTTGCGGCGGCTACGTGATGTATGGCACCAGCACGCTGCTGGTTTACAGTCAGGGTTGGGGCGTGTACGGGTTCACGCTGGATCGCGGGATCGGCGAGTTCATTCTGTCGCACGATGTGTTCCACTGCCCCGAGCGGGCGAAACATTATTCAGCAAATATGGGCCGGCGACACGATTGGTCGCCCGAGATCAATCGGTATCTCGATCACGTCAACCAGCGCGATTCCACCACGGGCCGGCCCTACTCCATGCGGTACAGCGGCGCGATGGTGGCCGACTTGCATCGCATTCTGTGCAAGGGAGGAATCTTTTTCTATCCGGCCGACGCGGCCTACCCCGAGGGCAAACTACGGTTGCTGTACGAGTGCGCCCCCCTGGCCTTTGTGCTGGAACAGGCTGGGGGTCAGGCGACCACCGGGAAACAACGCATTCTGGACGTCGTACCCACCAGCCTGCACCAATCGGTGCCCCTGGTCATCGGCAGCCGTGACGAGGTCGCCCTGTTTGAGAGGTTCGTGAACGAGGCTTAAGGGATGCTGGAAAGTTGCTTTCAATGTCGCGCCCGCATCATCTGGGGCGCACGAAAGTATCTGGACCGTCCATTCTGCAGCGACGATTGTCGGGCGGAATATCAGCAGCAAGTGATTGAGGCCTTTCTGGGGACGGAGGAACTCAACGAGCGAATTCATCAGGCGTTTGCCCAACCCTGCCCAAACTGTGGCGTGGACCGGGGCAACGATGTGTTCACGGCTTCGAGAGCCACGGGATTCATCATCTGGCACCACGTCAATCACGCACCATGCATCACCTGTCATGTTTGCGGGCGAGTCCGCCGCCTGCTCGCCATGCTGCACACGGGAATTTTTGGTTGGTGGTGCGGGTCGGGGCTTTGGGTGACCCCATGGTATCTGATCGCAAACGCGCTGGGATTCGTATTTCTTCGCATTCCGCGTCAACCCAGCGAACGATTGGCACGTTTCGTGAAGATCTCCCTGGCGAACGAGTTCGAACAAGAAATTTTGGCCGAACTGCGAAGAACCTCCGATCCTGAGGGTTGGTGAACACCACCCAGGCCCACATGCCCAGGCCCACATACCCAGGCCCACGCACCCAGGCCCATGGCCTGGGCTTAGAGAACGACCCCGATGGGGTCGAAATCCGAACAATGGCCCTGAAGGGGCCGTGTAGGATAGCCCAGGGTAACACCCTGGGTGTTTATGTATCGCCAATCCCAACACACCCAATCCCAACACACCCAGGCCCCCGGCCTGGGTGTGTTGGGACTTATGAACGACCCCGATGGGGTCGAAATCTAAATCCTGGCCCTGAAGGGGCCGTGTCTCCCAGCCCAGCCCAGGGCAGGGGCTTGGGCATGTGGGCCTGGGTGATTATATCGGCAACGGAACGGCCCTCACACCTGACTAGTAATCGGCGCTTCAGGTGCGGGTTGGCTGGGGCGTTCCATTTGATAGGCAATCAGGTTGATGGCGGCCAGAAAGGCCTTGGTGCTGGCCTCCAGGCTGTCGGTCGAGATGCCGCGACCGCGGTAGGAACGGCCGTTGTGTTCCACAGTGACGGTCACTTCGGCCTGGGCATCCTTACCCACGCTCACACTGTGAA
>JBJHDE010000702.1:0-2897 GCA_050486385.1 Planctomycetales bacterium
AACAGCTTGCCCAGGATAAACCCGCGGCGGCTGATGGGTTTGCTCAACAGGGTCACGGCCGTGCGGCCTTCGATCTCTTCGGCCACCGAGACACTGGCCGTCCAGACCGCCAGCAGGATGCCCAACTCCATGATGAGTGTCAGGCCGTTGTCTTTGACGACCTTGATGTCTTCGCCAAAGGTGTTGTACGGCAAGAAGGGAAAGACAATCAGCAGCAAAAACGTGCCCAGCACCAACAACAAAATGAACAGCGGCTGCGACCAGCCTTCTTTGGCCGTTGAGTAGGCCACCGCCGCCACACGGGGGGCCAGCAACCGCAGGGCGCTCCAGGCCACCAGCAGGGCGACCAAGCCCAACAGGCCCTGATAGAAGGGCACCATCCACACGCCCCACCCATCGGGCATGATGTCCACCAGCCACATGGGCATGAGCCAGATTTGATCCAGCAGCGTGAGCGGGGCTTCCACCGGGGCAGAGTCGTCCATCAGGGGCTCAAAACCTGGGCTCAGGGGGGATTGGGGCGACTGTGTGCAGTTACTACGGACTCGGTCGGCGGTTGTTCGCCAGGTCGCAAGAACCGAGAAGGATCACTCGGGAAAGGGGTTGGCTTCGCTGGACTGCTCGCCCTCGGCGGCGTACACCCGGGGCTCGATCCAGACCGCCTGGCTGCCGGGATCCTGCGCGGCCCCCGAGATCACGAGTTCGACATAATGCACTCCTTTGAGGTCGAGTTCCACCGTCTCGACCTGCCCGGGTTGATCCATCCGGTTGGATTGCCAGATGTCCTGGCCGTCGACTCGGACGCGAAAGGTGACACTCCGACTGGGTTGGGCGGTGTCCGCCAGGCCCACGGTCGCCCGAAATCGCTCGTAGCGACGGAACAGCTCGTAGGTCACGGCGGTTTCGCCTTCGGCATCGGGCAACATCAGCAATCCGTCGCGGATGGGGCGACTCGCCACCGAGGTGCTGCCGGTCGCCAGCGACACCGGCCGCGAGGACCGCCAGGTGGGCAGGCCGGCCAATCTGACCCCGCCAGGATCGCCGAATCGCCGCTGCAGTTCTTCGATGATGTCGGCCAGGTCGGCCGCCGAGAACGGGGCTTGCCGCATGACCGGCTCGGCCCAGCGATACGCCCGACGAGCAAACAGATCGGCCACTGCCCCCTGCCGGGTCCGACTGGCTTGAAGCCAACCGTGGGCCAGTTGCTTCATTACCTTGTGATCGGTGGGCCGGGTCAGCTCCAGGCGGGCCAGTTCCCGCACCGCCGCGTCGGGCGAACTGGCCAGGTGCGGCAGCGCGCGGTCCCAGTCGTCTTGAAGCTGAATCAGCACCAGCGCGAGTTCTTCCCGGGCGGGGGCATGCGTGGGGTCTTCTTCGAGCTGACGGATCAAGGAATCACGGCGGCTGGCGTCCCGCCGCCAGGTGGTGACATCCCGCGAGAGCTGCTTGACCAGTTCGCTGAGCATCGGCGAATTGGCTTTGTTTGCCAGCGAGGTGCCAAACTTCCGCAGGTCGTCCATCCGCTGGAAGGCACCTTCGCGGCGCGCCTCGTCGACGGTGTCCAGATAGGCCTTGATCAGCAGAACGGCGGCGTCGGCCAGCCCCCGCGAACGCGAAAGCTCGTTCAGGGCCTTGAGCCGCTCCTCGTAGCGATCCGCCCGGAACCCATCTGCCAGGGCGTCAGCGGCTTGCAGGGCCAACCGCACATCGCCATCGCCGCTGGCAATCCGACGGGCTTCGTCCAGCAGGGCGTAACGCCGCGCGGTGTCACTCTCGGACGCGGCCTCGCGGAGCATCGTCGTGGCCACCTGAAAGCCAGCGACCGGGTCGCGGCGGGTGGCATACGCATCGGGCCAACGTCGCTGAAACTCCTTGACCGCGGCACCGCGCTGGGTCGATGAAGGCACCGCCAGCCGCACGCCCTCGCTTGGCGTCGCCGCAGGCGGTTCAATCGGCGAGGCGTCGGGCCCAGGCACCGGCCACACCCAGACCCGGCCGCCGGCATTACCCGCCAGCAATCGGCCACCATCGGGAGCCGCCTTCAACACTCGAATCGGCTCCGAGGCCGTTTCGTACTCGGCCAGCAATCCGCCGTTGCGGCTGTCCCAAACACGGACACGACCGTCGTTACTGCCGCTTGCCACCCACCGCGTGCCGGGCACCATGGCCACGGCGGCCACACGCTCGCGGTGGGCCAGCCACTGGATGGGTCGCTCCAAGGCGGCATCGTGGCAGGCAATCAAATGCCCGTCGACACGCCCAACCGCCCAGCGGGACAAACCGGCATCAGCACAGCTTGCCGGCGAGCCCACATCCAGCACGCCCCAGGGGGCGTCGTTCTCGCGGGTCAGTAGATAGGCCTCGGCGGTGGGACCGGCCGAAATCATCCGTTGAGGCATGCCCTGGGCATCGACCGCCCAAGTCACCGAACCGTCAAACGTGGGCACCAGGCCGAGCACCTCGCCGACGGCCTCGCCCGGGATCCAATCGCGTAGGCCCCGATCGTCGGCCACCAGCCGCAGCCGTTGATCGTCCATCCAGACCAACGCCCGCATGGCCCGCGCATCGAGTTGGGCCTCGGCCAACACCGCGGGTTCGTTCAAACTGATCACCCGCAAGCTGCCATCCTGGGCACCGCTGGCCAGTCGGGTGCCATCCGGCGAGAAGGCCAGGCACGTCACCGGCGCGGGGTGCTGGACGGCTTCGATGGGCTGTTTGCTGTCCAACGTCCACAGGCGGACCTTGCCGTCGGCACCCCCGGTGGCCAACCGCGAGGCATTCCACGAAAAAGCCGCGGCCCCAACCTCGCCCTCATGGGCCGACAGATCGAAGGCCTCACCCGGAGCGATCAGGGTTTCCGGCTCGTCGACGCTCGGCGGCGGCGTGGGCTCGGGCGT
>JBJHDE010000703.1:0-670 GCA_050486385.1 Planctomycetales bacterium
GCCTACGACCGTGCGCACATCGAGGCGGTCCTGGAGCTCGCGCAGCGTGTCGGGGTTACGGTCCACCACCGTAACCTCGTTGGCTTCCTCCCGCGTTTGACCGGGAAGATCGGCGGGAAAGAGGAGCAATAGTATAACCGTCAGGTGTACGAAATGGTAGTGAAATCGAACATCCATGTTTTGTTCGCTCAAGGGCGGAATAGGATGGGAGCATTCCCGAGGCCCGATCCGGGGATCATGGCACCGAGGTCTGATTCCTTCAAGACCAGTTCGCCGAGATTTCCCTTCGAAACGGGGGTTCGCGTTTGGATCAGGCGATAATCTCGCGGACGACTTTGCCATGAACGTCGGTCAGACGCATGTCCCGACTGCTGAAGCGGACCGTCAAACGGGTGTGATCAATGCCCAGCAGATGCAGAATCGTGGCGTGCAGGTCGTGGGTGTGGACCGGGCGATCGGTGATGGTCAGGCCCAGCTCGTCGGTGGCCCCCAGTGTCATACCGGGCTTGACGCCGGCCCCGGCCATCCAGACGGTGAAGGCCGCGGTGTGATGGTCGCGTCCCAGGAACTTGGAGCCGCCGCGTTCTTCATTCATGGGCGTGCGGCCGAACTCCCCGCCCCAGACGATGAGCGTCTTTTCCAGCAGTCCCCGCTGCTTGAGATCGGTGAT
>JBJHDE010000703.1:680-2876 GCA_050486385.1 Planctomycetales bacterium
ACGATGTCGCGCTGTTTGCGGTCGCCGTGATGATCCCAATCCAGGTCGACTAGCTGCACCATCCGCACGCCCCGCTCGACGAGCCGCCGGGCCAGCAGGCAGTTGTTAGCAAACGACCGCTTGCCGGGATGGGTGCCGTACAGCTTGTGGATGTGCTCGGGCTCGTCGCCGATGTCCATCAAATCGGGCACCGAGGTCTGCATGCGAAAGGCCATCTCGTAGGCGGCGATCCGCGCGTTGATCTCGGGATCGCCCAGTTCGGCCTGCCGCGACTGGTTGATTTGGTTGATGACCTCGATCGACCGCCGGCGGGCATCCTCGGAGACGCCCGGCGGATTCGAGAGATACAGCACCGGATCGCCTTCGTTGCGAAAGACCACACCTTGATGCGTGCTGGGCAAGAAGCCATGGCCGAAGATGCTGGCGCCGCCCCGAGGGACCACGTTCGACAGCAGGGTGACGAAGGCGGGCAGATCCTGGTTGTCGCTGCCCAGCCCGTAGCTGAGCCACGATCCCAGACTGGGGCGGCCTTCCCGCAAGGCGCCGGTGGTGAAAAAGAGCTGGCCGTCCTGGTGGTTGATGGCCGTGTTGCTGGTGTGCATCGACTTGATGAACGCCACTTCGTCAACGACCTTGGAAAAGTGCGGCAACAGGTTCGAGACGATCGCCCCCGAATCGCCATGCTGTCGGAACTTGTAGGGCGAGCCCAGCAGCTTGGCGTTGTCTTTCAGAAACGGGAACCGAATGCCCGCGATGCGGTTGGGGTCGATCGTCTTGCCATCCAGCTTGGAGAGTTCGGGCTTATCCTCGAACAGATCCAACTGCGACGGCGCCCCGGCCATGAGCAAGAAGATGACGTGCTCGGCCTGGGGGGCAAAATGCGGCGCGGGACGATCGCCCCGGGTCTGGGCCGATGTGTGATCGGCCAGCAGCGAAGCCAGCGCGAAGCTGCCCAGCCCAAACGCCCCGCGGCTGAGGAATTGACGGCGGTGGACGAGATCCCAGTCGGTCGGTGCGGTCGGCTGCATGGCAAGTGTCCTGGCCAAACCGCGCGGGGCGGTTCAACGGGTTCAAGGTGCGTGCTGAGGTGTGCGGGGGTTGCAGAGTGTTCGGGGCCTGGTGAATTAAGCCTTCGTGCCTATGGGCGGACGAGCGTCTCGTCGAGGTTCAACAGCACATTGGCCACCATGGCCCAGGCCGCCCATTCCACGGCTTCGTCGGCGTCGGGCTTATTGACGCCCGGGGCGGAGGTCAACAGCTTGTGGGCGTCCCGCGGATCCTGCCGGTAACGGGCCCGCTCTTCGGCCAGGAAGTCGGCCAGCGCGGCCGATTCCTCCGCGTTGGGCAAGCGGGCCAGCGTGCGGCGGAAGCCGTGGGCGATCCGCGCGGCGTCTTGGGAACGATCGGCTTCGGTGGCGTCCCCCAGGGCCCGCTCTTCCTGGGACGGTTCGTGCTCGAACATCCGCCGGCCCAGGTGAATAGCCGCCTCGACAAACACGGGATCGTTGAGGGTCACCAGCGCCTGCATCGGCGTGTTGGTCCGCTCGCGGCGCGAACACGAGACCTCGCGGCGTGGGGCATCGAACAGGGCGAAGCCGGGATACAGGGCCGCCCGTTTCCAGAAGGTGTAAATTCCCCGACGGTAACGATCCTCGCCGTCGCTGGTCTTCCAGGTGTAGGCCCCGCGCTCGCGGGCCTCGGTGATGCCCTTGGGCTGCGGAGGAAACACGCTTGGCCCGCCCACGCGGCGATCCAGCAAGCCGGCTGCGCTCAGGGCCACGTCCCGCACGACTTCGGCATCCACGCGGTAGCGGGCTCCCCGGGCCAGCAGGCGATTGGTCGGATCAAGCTCCAGCAGGTCAGGCGTGACCGCCGCGTCTTGCCGATACACGGCCGACGTGACCATCAGGCGGTGCAGCCGCTTGAGGCTCCAGCCATTCTCGACGAATTCGACCGCCAACCAGTCCAGCAGTTCGGGGTGGCTGGGTGGCTCGGTGCGGATGCCGAAATCCTCGCTGGTCCGCACAATCCCCTGCCCGAAAATGCCCTCCCACTGCCGGTTGACCGTCACCCGCGGCGTCAGCGGGTTCCGTGGATCAACCAGCCAGCGGGCCAGCGCCAGCCGGTCGGGCACTCCGTCCTCGGGCACCGGATGGAACGATTCCAGCGTCCCGGGCTCGACCTGTTGGCCGGGGT
>JBJHDE010000704.1:0-476 GCA_050486385.1 Planctomycetales bacterium
CACGCGTCCCATTCCGCATTGACTCTTGGAATCAGAAGGAACTCACCACGAAGAGCGCGAAGAGCGCGAAGGTGGGGCACGACATCTTCGCGCTCTTCGTATCTTCGTGGTTCAACAGGTTTCCTGTTCAGAGTCTCCCGGTACCGCTTGCCTTGCTCGTAAACGATCGCAGGCAACGGTAACGATTCGCCAAGCGGTGGATGTTTGGGAAGAACCCCGGGCTAACGCCCGAGGGCTAATGGCGTTGATGGAGTTCCGGTGGCGATGAATCATGAGCCGGAAGGCGTGAGCGTCCGGTTCCTACTGATCCCTGCGCAAGTCTTCGAACAATGGGGAAATCCATCGGTTCGACCGTTGTCGTCAAAGCCCGCTGGTCAAACCCCTTCGAGCCACGCGGCCCATTCCGCATTGACTCTTGGAATCAGAAGGAACTCACCACGAAGACGCGAAGAGCGCGAAGGTGGGGCACGACATCT
>JBJHDE010000704.1:486-2866 GCA_050486385.1 Planctomycetales bacterium
GGAACTGAGGATATCGCAATCTCCCTGGGTTCTCCCACCGCGACTCCGCGTGAGCTGATGCGTTCTGGAATGGCGACCCGCTCCAGCGCGACACTTCGACGAGTCTCCGTGCCGCCGAGTCCCGTGCCCAAACAATTGCAGGGAGCCGTAGTTCTCCGACGGTTTAGCCGCGGTGGGCGACCAGGTCGATGACTTGCAAATAGGGCACCGGCTGGCTGCCCAAGGCGTTGAGCACCGTGCCACCGGCGGTGAAGACGTGGGTGACATCGGTTTCGGGATTGCCGTAACGCTCGGCCGCGGCCCCACCTTCGCCACCGCCGATGTAGACCTTCACGCCGGCATCGTGCAGCCGCTTGAGTTGCCCGACAAAGTGCTTGGTGCCGCGCTCGAACATCGGGTCTTCGAACTTGCCGAACACCCCGTTGTGAAACACGATCATCGGCTGGCCGCTCTCGCTCATGCGGGCCTCGTGCTCGGCGATGATCGTACCCGCGGCCTGTTCAAACGCGTCGCTGGTCGCCGGGCCCACGTCAAACTGTTGGTCGTTTTCGCCCAGCTCGGTGACGACCGAGCCATCGGCCAGCACAAAGTCCACCGGCAGCACGAACTCGATGCCCGTCTTTCGGCCATGCTCGATGAGTTTCTTGGCCTGGGCGATTCGCTCGTCGGGAATGAAATACGGCTTGTCGCGGTGATCGGGGTGCTGCGAGAGCCCCAGGCTGAACGGTTGGCCGTCCAGCTCGGCGGCGGCTTTCTTGAGCGACATGGCCAACGAGCCGGCCGCGATCACCCGGCGAACCGCCCCACGGTCGACGATGGCTTCCAGGTCGTCGAGCTTGTCGATCTTCAATCCGCTGAAGACCACGACATCGGCCTTGCGGCAATCGAGCATCGGCCCGGTAAACTGTTCCTTGGCGTAGGCCCCCAACACGACATGTTCGACGGCCGCTGGCGCCACGACACTGGAACTATCCAGGCTGCCGGCCGAAAACGCCTCGTGGACATAGGCCGCGACACCCAGTTGGTCGACCAGGGCGCTGGCGTAACCGGCCAGCCGCTGGCTCAAGGCCGGCAGATCGTCGGCCTGGGCCTTCCACAGCGCGGTTTCAATCGGGTACTTGCGGGTGTTTTCCAACACCAGGATGGTTCCCGGCGCGGCCTGGCTCACGGCTTCGACGGCCTCGCTGGTCAGGGTGTTGGCGGCTTCGTCGTACCAGTCGGCGATCAGCGGCACCTCGCAGCCCAGCAGCTCGCCCAATCGTCCGGCGACCTTGGCGAGCGAGCCCTCGGGCTTGCGGCCGATGTGGCCAAACACCACCTGCACCCAGCCCTGGTCGCGGCCGTGCTGCAGGGTTTGCACCATGCTTCGCAGGCGAATGTCGCCCTCGCCCACGGCGGCGCCCACCTTGGCATCCACATCGCCCCGCACCAGCACCACGCTGCCGCTGGGCAGATTGGCCAGCGAATCGAGCCCGGGGACCCGTGCGACATACTCTTCAAGCGTTCGCTGGGGCGTGCTGGGGTCGAGTCCCAACACAGCGGCGAGATGGGCTTGCATTTGACTGGCAGTGATCGGCATGACGCAAACAACCCGTAGCATCGAGCAATTGGACAGAATTCCTCGGGCCGCGCAGGGCAGCCCCCGAGCCGGTCACGATAGCAAATGACCGGAACTGCGGAAGTGCCGCGCGGCGGGCGCGCCATGAAGCTTGCATCAAGCGGCAGCTCGCCCCGAACTGGGCGGGCTGCCGGAGTGCCAAACGGGACGAGGGGCTTACCGGGGGGCGAGCACGCAGGTCATCCGCCGCCCCATCCGGGATGGAGGGCTCTCGACCTTGGCGACCTCGCTGAGTTCTTCGATGACGCGCTCCACCACACGGCGGCCTTCGTCTTCGTGGGCCTGCTCGCGTCCGCGGAAGATGAGCGTCACCTGGACTTTGTCCTTATCGCCCAAAAACTTGCGGGCCTGGCTGACCTTGACCTCAATGTCGTGGGTGTCGGTCTTGGGACGCAGCCGAATCTCTTTGATCTTGGTGGCGTGGGCGTGCGACTTGTTCTTCTTCTTCTGCTGCTGATACTTGAACTTGCCAAAGTCCATGATCCGGCAGACGGGCGGTCGGGCGTCGGCGGCGACCTCGACCAAATCGAGGCCATCGTCGCGGGCCATTTGCAGGGCTTGCTCGGTGGGGATCACCCCCACTTGTTCGCCATCAGCACCAATAACACGAATGGGTGAAATGCGGATCTGATCGTTGACTCGCTGACGGTACTCCGGAGTCGGGGCCAATTTCCTACGAGGCGGCGGCAAAGGCAGTTCCTCCCGTGTTCACATGGGGTGAAGGGATTCGTTCCAAGCGAGCGGCTTATCGTGCCCCCACCC
>JBJHDE010000705.1:0-2862 GCA_050486385.1 Planctomycetales bacterium
GGTCAGAAATTTCCAGATTCCGACACGCCCCCGGCCCCGCCGCTGACCCCGACCGCCCTCCATCCGGGTCTTTGGTGGGGTACGGCTTCCCTCCTGATATTGGTGACAGTGCCCCTTCTTTCTTGGGGGATTGCCAGCCTGGGCGACCTGACCGAGCGGCGGCTTGGCGGCGACTACCTGGCCTTTTGGGCAGCGGGTTCGATCCTGGCCGATGGGGGCAGCCCCTACGACCCCGATCGGCAGAAGCACATCGCCGACGCTCAGGGTTGGGCCGAGCAAGGCCGCGGCCGTGGCGAGTACGAGTTCATGCCCTACTACTACCCGCCGTGGGTCGGGTTGGCCTTCGTGCCGCTGGTGCCCTTGGGCTACGACGGCAGTTTGGCGGTGTGGCTGAGTGTGCTGATCCACGCCCTGATCGTCGCGGCGGTGTTATTGATTCCGATGCTGCCGCGGTTGTGGGCCGGGTGGACCCTGCTGGTGGTGTTGGGATCGGCCCTGTGGAGCATCACCATTCGCTTCGGGCAGTTGGGCTCGCTGCTGCTGTTGCTGCTGGTGGGCATGATTCGGCTGCTGGACGCCCGACGGGACTTCGCGGCTGGCTTGCTGGCCAGCCTGGCGCTGGTCAAGCCGCAGTTGACGCTGTTGCCGATCGCGGGGCTGGCGGTGGCTTCCCTCCGCGGCGGTCGCGCGGCCTTTCCCGTGGGCTGCGGTTTGGGCCTGTTCATTCTGATGGCCTTCACCACGCTGTGGCTACCCGCCTGGCCGGCTGGAAGCTGGCAGCCGCAATGGGTCAGCGACATGCTGGCGGCCCCGCAAGTGACCCCGGTGCCCACGGTGCGGGTGCCCAGCCAGGGTTGCACCTGGTGGAGCCTGTTGCGGAGCGTGGGACTCGAGGGCGGGCTGGGCCAGGGGCTGTACTTCGCCCTGGCCGCACCAGCGGTGATGGCCGTTCTGTGGCGAAGCTGGCGGCAGGCGCCACCCCTGGAGATTGTGAGTCTGGGGCTGGTGCTGGCCTTCGCCGTGGCCCCCTACGCCCAGTTCTACGACGTTCCCCTGGTGCTGGTCGCCGTGCTGTGGCTGCTCGGAGCCAGCACGGCACCGCGCTGGCTGAGCGTCCCGCTGGCGGCCGTGGTGGTGCTGGGACAGGTGATCCACCTGGTGGCGATCGTCCCCCGCGATCCGACCTTCCTGTATTGGATTTGGATGCCGGCGGTCGTGGGGGTCGCGCTCACGATTCATGCCGCGGTGGTGTGTTGCCGGGGCCGCGAAAAAGCCTCCCCGGCGGCCGATCACCAGCCGGTGGGCTGACAGCGGCGGAGCGTCTCGATGCTGCGGCGGGCGATCTCCTCGGCACCGGGCGAGTAGTCGAACACCTCGACGCTGACCCAGCCGTTGTAACGGGCCTCGTCCAACGCGGCGAGAATCGGCTCGAAGTCCAGCTCGCCAAAGCCGGGGCCCAGCATGTTGGGGTCGTTGGCGTGGAAGTGTTCGAGGTGCTCGGAGTTGGCCCGGATGATCTCGGGGATCGGCTGGGGCTCTGTGCTCATGGCCTTGCAGTCCAGGTGCAGCCGGTAGCGGGGCGAGCCCAGCGAACGCATCAGGGCGACGGCCTCGTCGGCGGTGTTCAGATAATTGCCTTCCGCCGGGCCCAGCGGTTCCAGGGCGATGGTCACATCCAGGTCTTCCAGGGTCCGCGTGACCTGATCGAACACGTCGCAGGCGTAATCGTTGGCCTGGTGATGCGTCACGCCGTCCAGCACATTCCGCTGCTTGGGCGAACCAAACACCATGATCGATCCGCCCAGGTCGCGGCAAAGCTGGGCCAGCTCGATGAGATAATCCGCCGTCCGCTGCCGAACCTCGGGCTCGGGGCTGGTCAGGTGATAGCCCTCGGTGTGGGCCAGCAGCCAGTGCAAGCCAATCACCTCGAGCCCGCTCTGCTCGGCCTGACGCACCACCTGACGACGCTCGTTCGCCGTGATCTGGCGGGCGTCCTTGTTCATCGTAAACGGTGCGATCTCGATGCCCGTATAGCCGCAGGACCGCGCCATCTCGAAGGCGGCCTCCATGGGCATGTCCTGGAACGTCTCGTTGCAGATGGCAAACTTCATGGCTGGGACACCTCAAAATTGCGAGATGGACCCTGCCAGGGCCACGACCGCCGGGCCGGACCGCACCGTGCCGTTTCACCGACCGCCGCGAGTGCCACTCAGGCCAAATCGCGGTCTTCAAACAGCAGCAGGGCCAAGCACGTCATCATCGTGACGTACAGCAGCGCGTAAAGCCCCACCCACCCCAAAACTTCCAACGGAACCGCACGATCGGTGGCCACGGCCGTCTGCATGCTGAAGTGATCGAGATTCGGCAGAATCACGTTCAGCAGCTTGGCCACAAATTGCACCTGCTCGGGCGAACGCCCACCCGACTGCACGACCACCGGCATAATGTGGCCCAGGGCATACACCGAGCCGCAGATCAGCAGGTTGGGCAGCCAGCTCAGGCGGGTACTGATGGCCACGGCAATCGAGGCCATGAGCACGGCCTCCATGAAACTCAACAGCAACCCCGGCACGAGGGTCGTCATTTGGTCAATTCGGGCCTGTTCAGTCAACGTGACGAATTGCTCGCGGCTGTCGTAGCCCACCTTGAAGCACACGCTGAACAGAAACACCGTGCCCAGAATGATGAACAGCAGGGCCACCGGCCCGATGACGCCAAACAGCTTGCCCAGGATAAACCCGCGGCGGCTGATGGGTTTGCTCAACAGGGTCACGGCCGTGCGGCCTTCGATCTCTTCGGCCACCGAGACACTGGCCGTCCAGACCGCCAGCAGGATGCCCAACACCATGATGAGTGTCAGGC
>JBJHDE010000706.1:0-2853 GCA_050486385.1 Planctomycetales bacterium
GTCCGACGTGGTCCATTGGATGTGCGACGCCCCGGCCCGGGTGTGGGACCTGGTCAACAAAGGCCGCATTGCCGTCGGTTACGATGCCGACCTGGTGCTGGTCGATCTCAACCGCACCCAAACGGTCCGCAATGACGACCAGTTGACCAAAAGCGGCTGGTCCCCCTGGCATGGGGTCGAGCTGACCGGCTGGCCGGTGGCCACCTGGGTGCTGGGCCAAATCGCCTACGCCGACGGTGCCGTCCGCGACGATGTCCGCGGTCAAGAGGTGCAATTCGACCACGGCCGCGGCGGCTACTGGGCCACGCAATGACCCCCCAGGCGACGTGCCCACCGCCGGAGCGTCGCATCGTTGATCCGCTTGGCCTGAGCGATCCTCGACGGCTTGCAGCACCCGCTGGGGTTGCTGCGGAGTCCTCGGCATGATCTTCCTTGAGGATCTCCTGCTCACTGGTGTTCAGAATTGGGGGCCCACCGTTGCCTGGCATGGTTGCCCTTCGATTCGGCTGCTCAACGTCGGTCGGGATCCCGCACTGCTTGCCAGCAAGCAGTGGCACAGGTTTTGAGGAAGTCAGGGCACCCGGGCCATCCTAGATATCGCGCCGCACGTAAATATCCCGGGTAACATCAGATAAATCATCGAAGGTGGACTTGTCGCCTGCACGGAAGCAACGGTTGCCATTCGTAAAGACAACGTCTGGAAGGGACTCCGAAATGGCTCGCAGATCAGCGACCCGACATCCCTGCGACAGCCAGCATGACTTGAGGTGCTTGAGCGATTTAAGCACCTGAAGCTGGCCCAACGTAGCCCGGACTCGCATGATTCCCAAATGCTCAAGCGCCTCAAATCGCTGAAGCCAATCTATGCTTTCGATATGAGCCTTCGGGGATATCGAGAGTGCGATCACCCCCGATGCACTCTCGAACTTCCAGAAATCCAGATTGTCGCAGGTCTCGACGATACACCGCCGCACTGACGAAGCATTGACTCGTTCCAAATGCCGTGATGAGTAGAGACCGAGATGGCGGGGCTGACCGCGGCACACCAACTCTCGAAAGTCGGTCGCGTAAATTTCCACGGACCTCACCGACGAGAGTTCGAGGTCGCATCGCTCCAACCGACAGTATCTCAGCAGCAATCCCTTCAGGCGCGGAAACTGATCGAGCAGAGGGTACTCGGTGGGATCATCCGATCGCAGACTCAATCTCTCCAAGGGCGGACCAATCAGCTCTCTTAAGTGAGTCTTCCTTTTGACAACGTTCAATGTAAGGTTTGTGAGCTTCTGAAACAGGGCAATCTCATCAAGATCACGGATTCGGGGACCTTCCACAAAGAGACTTTCGATGTTCGGGCAGCGTTCGCGAAAGGGCGCCAGGAAGGGAAGCTTCGAACTCCGTTCGACTGAAAGTGATGTGAGGGCCTCCACCCCTTTGGCGCTTCCAATGAGTTCCGCATAACGCTCCTTGGAAATCTTGCAGCCGCTATTGTAGAGGCGCAGCATTTCGGGAAACCGACAACCCGGCTTCCAATCGCATTCATCGAGAGGAACAATTCCCACCACAGCCAAACCCTCCAACGACCTCGTGCCCTCGTCCTCCGCGTCTCCGCGTCTCCGTGTGAGCTGACACGTCCCGCTTAATCGCCCGACCACTCCCAAAACCAACCTCACGATTCCTCGGCGGATGCGTCGGGGAAGTCGAGGGTGTCGTCCTCGGGAGCGTCCTCGGGGTTGTCCGAGGCGGCGGCGCGGCGGATGTGGCGGGCGGATTCTGCTTGATCGTCCCGCCGACGATAAAACACCCGCAAGGGCACCTCGGCAAAGGGCAGGGTGTCGCGGAACACGCCCAGCAAGTACCGCCGATAGTTTTGGGGAAAGGCCTCGGGCATGTTCACAAACAGCACGATCATGGGCGGCTCGACATCGGTCTGCGTGCCGTAATAGATCTTGCCGCGGGCGCTTTTGTGCATGGGCGGCGGGTTCTTCTCGACCGCCCACTTGATCACGCGATTCAGCTCGCCGGTGGATACCCGGGTCCGCGATTGCTTGAACAGCGATTGGGCCAGGTTGATCAGCTTCTGGGTGTTGCGGCCCTCGCTGGCGGTGACAAAGACCACTGGCACATGGCCCATGCTGGGAAACACCTCAAGCAGGTAATCGGCCCAGACGCCGGTGTTGGTCTTGTCGGCGTACAGGTCCCACTTGTTCACGACAAAGATGCAGGGCCGGTGCTCCTGATCGATGTAGTCGACCAGTTGCTTGTCGACTTTGCTGATGGTCTCCGAGGCATCGAAAAACATCAGCACCACGTCGGCCCGGCGGACGCTTCGCTGGGCGCGGTGTACGCCGTAGAAGTCGACATTGGTGTTCACGCTCCGCCGCCGCCGCAGGCCCGGGGTGTCGATGGCCAGAAAGCTCTGGCCGTCGAGTTCGAACCGCACGTCGATGGAATCGCGGGTGGTGCCGGCCACCTCGCTGGTGATCACCCGCTCCTGCTGGGCCAGTTGGTTGATGAAGGTGCTTTTGCCGACGTTCCGCCGGCCGACGATGGCCAGCTTCATGACCGGCTCGGCCGCGGGGGCCTCGTCGTACTCGGCCTCGGGCAGGTGCTTGACAATCGCCAGCAGCAAGTCGTCCTGGTAGAGGTTGTTCTGGGCGCTGACAAAGATCAGCGGATCGCGGCCCAAGGCATGAAACTCCTCGGCCGCCCGCTCCTGCTTCTCGCTGTCGCACTTGTTGGCCACCACGGCGGCGTTGCAGCCCATCAGCCCGGCAGCGCACAGGTAGCGGTCGACCAGGACCAACAGCGCGGAGACCACGAGGGCGAGCGCGAGCGACGTGGACACGGCGAGGG
>JBJHDE010000707.1:0-1976 GCA_050486385.1 Planctomycetales bacterium
GGCATCCCCCTGAGGGCCCGAAGTGTCCTGGCGGCAAACACGGCGGCTAACCGCGGATGTCGGCGGCTTCGGGGATGTCGCGGCGTGGGCGGAACCAACGCCGCGGGCGAAGCCGCCAGCGGGGGGGGGTGGGTTCGTCGAAGTTGCGGACGACACCCAGGCACATGGCAAAGTACACGGCGGCCACCAAAAGCGTGAGCACCGCGATCCAGCTTTCCCAGCCCAAATGGACAGCGACCCCCAGCACCACGGCGGCCCCGGCGGCGGCGATCGGGATCAGCGTGCCCAGGGTCCACGCCCGGGCCCGCAGGCGAATGGGTTTGGGAAACTGATTGACGACCATCTGCGAGACGGGATTCCGCAGGCCGTAGCGGAGTTCGCCCTCGACAAAGCGTGCGGCCACGGCCACGGCCAGACCGCCATCGACACTGCCCCAGGCGGCCACGGCCAGCACCACGGCGGCATAGGCCAGGTAGGCGCCTTGGACGCCAATCCAGCCCACCAGCCGGCTGACGACAATCATCTGCAAGATGAAGGCTACCATCAGGGCGACCAGGGCGTAGTAGCCTAGAAACTCGGCCAGGGCCGAGTCGTCGTCGAAGGTGGCCTCAAAGGTCGCGCTGTATTGATACGACAAAAACCCGCGGCAGGCAAAGAAGGCCAGCGTCGAGAGCGTCAACCAGTACAGCAGCGGCCAGCGACGGATGAGCCGGATGATGCTGGCTTGCTCGTCGGCGCTCCTAGGCGGATCGTCGGCGGGTATTGCTTGCGGACCGGAGGGCTCGTCGGTGACTGGGGGCACATGCCTGCGAATCAGCACCACACCCACGATGGCCAGGGCCAGCAGTCCCACCACGACCAGGGCCAAGTGCCGCACGGCCAGAAAGTGCGGCAGCGTCACCAGCAGGCCACCAGCCACCAATCCCCCCACGCGGCCTCCGCCGTAGATCAGCGGCATGACCCGGGTGAGTTCAATCCTGGTGAAGTAGTCCAGCAGATAGGTGCCGAAGTGCAACAGCACCAGCGTGAAGGCAATTTCTCGGGCGACCAGCAGCAACATCAGCCACTTGGTCTGGGCCGCCGCTCCGAGCATCAACATCGCCCAGACCAGGCCGAACAGCCCGCCCAGGCACACCAGCAGCAGCACGAAAACCTGATCGGCCGACAATCGCCGGGCCTGGCGAACGTATAAGCCCACCAGCACCCACACCGCCACGGCCGACACAAAGTAGGCTTGGGGCAGACCCTCGGCCCCCACCTTTTGCACGAACAAGGCCAAACTCAGGCCATCGGCCAACGTCAGCGCGGCAAACAGCACCAAGTAAAGCGCGAACAGCGGACCCGAGCGACTCAATTCGTCGGGCGTGACACCTAGCAACCGCGCCAGCACATTGAAGTCCTATCAACCGCGTGGGGAGACAAGCCGCTTGATGACCGGACGGTCCTGGCCGCGGTGCTCACATCTCAAGCTGGGCTCGCGAGAGCCTCGGGCCCTCCAAGGCCCCTCCCCTTGTACCGCGTTTTCCACCAGCCGGCCACCTCACATGGCCGTGGCCAAGCGCGGACCCACGAAGCTTTGCTGATCCACCGAGGGCAGGCCGAACAGCTCGGGCTGATCTTCGGTCTGGTTGAGCACGTGCCGCACATAGCCGGTCGCAGCGTCGCACAGGTGCTGCAATTCGCGGATACTCAGCCCCAGCAGCCGCAGGGTGCTCTCGTTGCACAACGGCAGCATGTAGTCCGACCCATTGACCTTGGCGGTATCGCCCGAGGCCGTGATGTTGTTGATCAGCGATCGGCGGCAGCTCAGCGACTCGTCGACGGCTTCGCGGGCGACCTTGGCGATCGACGGGAAGGCCTGCAGGGTGTTGCCCTGCCGATAGACGACCACGCGGAGTTCGAACTTGTGGTGGTCGAAGGCATGTCCCGGCGAGTTGATCGACATGGCGTCGACGAACTCGCACACCGTGTAGGGC
>JBJHDE010000707.1:1986-2842 GCA_050486385.1 Planctomycetales bacterium
GTGTAGGGCAACGCCCCACCGCGGACACCGTAGAACTCTTCGGTCTGGGCCAGCGAGCGGTCGATCCGGTCGATGACGGCCTCCCGCGACTCGTCGGCGTGCAGGAAGAACTCGATCCCGTGCCCCAGGCCGGTGCCGTGCGGCTTGATGACCACCCGGCGACCGCAATCGAGCCAATCGAAGACAGTCTCGATCAGCGTCATGCGGCAGTGGGCGTGGGCATAATGCACGGCGTCGGGCAGCATCTCGCGACGCTGCTGGCCGCAGAACTCGTTCATCAGGCTGTAGGCCAGACCCTTGTCGCTACCGGCGGCAAAGCAGCGGTTGATCGCCTTGAAGCGGGTCATGTCGACCTGCTCGTTGAAGTGGCTCAGCACGTTGCGGCAGAAGCGATCGTTCAGGGCCCCCATCACCGGCCGACCGTGCAGCCACAGGCCGCCTTCGTCGTCCAGTTCCAGGGCGTTGATCAAATCCTTCATGTAGCCAATGACCACGCCCGGCTGACGCGCTCCGGGACGGCCCCGCTTGGCGGCCAGGCTATTGATGTTGTCGATAGTGCATCCGCCGTGGCGACGGCTCAGGCCCTCGCGGAGGGCTTCGGCGAACACCAGCTTTTCGTGCATCAAGCGATTGAGCCGCGGGTTCTCGGCCGACTCGCGACCCGAGACGGCCAGCAAGACCAGCCCATCAGGGCGATCAAAGGTCTGGGCCATTTCGGCAATCGAATCGACGATCGAGTCGACCACGTCATACGGCAGGTTCGTCAGACCGCCGATGCCGGTGCCGTTGAGTTCCAGCAGATGAAACTCCTTTTCGCCGTTCCGCTCGGCGACCAGGATATCCAGCGGGGCCACAC
>JBJHDE010000708.1:0-2816 GCA_050486385.1 Planctomycetales bacterium
CCCCCCTCCCGACCCCCTACCTTCATCAAGAAGGAGTGCATGCACTTGCTTCCCTCTTGTGGGGAAGCTCATGGATTCGAGAAAAGCAAATCTGGGTGAGACAGGAATTTGTTCCTGATGGGATGGAATTCTATCGGTCTAATTCACGTTCGCCCGTCTGAAAAGTGGAATGCGATCACTCGTCGAATTAGCCCTGACACTCCTGATTGAATCTGCCGACGAGACGCCTTCTGCTAACATCCAAGCCAAAGAAGAAGATCCTGTGATGCGGCATCTCGGCTTTCCAATCGTTGAAGGAACCTACAAGATGACCAAGGATTGGTCGGTGGTGTTACCTAGCCAATTCAATCGAAGAATCGAAGACGGTGATCTTGTCATCTGGAAGCCTGGATTCACGTTATGGATAACAGTATGGAACAACGACAAATCTGAAACGCAGGAAGAGCGACTCGCATGGATTCAGGGTGATTCATCGGCGCAGGCGTTCGACGAGATCACAGAGTCCTCTGATGGATTGATGCGCTACGCTTACCGATTGAGGGAAGAATCGGAAGATGATCGAGAGCCTGCGTTCTACTGTTTCGCGATTGGAAGCAGAGGACATGTCCAGATGGCGATCTACTTTGATGCGCCGGACAACATTGCCGACGCTATGTCGATCTGGCGAAGCCTCAATGAGCAGTAAAGCGGGGATAACCAAGCGGTCAACCGCAGCCGCCGATGACGTTGGTTTTGAGATCATCGTCTTATGGCGGTGGCCCGGTAACCGCACGGGTGCCCTTGCTTAATCAAAAAGTGTGCCACTGCTTGCTGGCAAGCAGTGCGACAGGCTGATCGACGTTGAACAGTCGAGTCGAAGGGCAACCATGCCAGGCAACGTGAACCGTTTCCAACACGGCTTGCTAGCAGGCAAGCCGTGGCACACCCGCGTCATCTCGTCGGCTCTCGAACGCCACGACCCGCAGGCCCTGGAAATCGGCTGGCATACCCCCGCTCCCACACGCAAGTCACACGACCCCCACAGCCCCGCACCGCCCCGGTTCGTTGCTGGCTTCCGGCGACGGGCCCGCAACCGACGCGAGGTGTTCCGTCCGCCCAGCGACAAAGACCCCGCCGCATCGATTCGCCTGCCGTCGGCATCCCCCCAGAAAAAACCGCGATTCCGGTTTTGGCCCTCCCCGACTAGAATCCCCGCCGACTTGTCCAGAACCCCACATGTTGGGAGGGAACCCGGCGATGGCGATGCTTGGCGCGAGTCTCGAATGGGCGGATTATCTCACGCGATTGCAAAACGCTCTCGCCGCCGTGAATCCCGACTCCATTCGGGTGTGGGCCGATTGGGTGTATGAGGCCTACGAAAACGACCGCTGCGTGTACTTTTTTGGCAATGGGGGGTCGGGCACGACGGCCACCCATATGAGCGAGGACCTGGGCAAGAGCAGCCTGCCCGAAGCGGCCTTGTTTGACGAAAGCCGACGGCGGCTCCGCGTGATGAGCCTGACCGACAACCAGGGCTGGATCCTGGCGATTGCCAACGATCTGGGCTACGAGCACATCTTCAGCCAGCAGTTGATGAACTTTGGCCGCCCTGGCGACGTGGCCGTGGGCATCAGCGGTTCGGGCAATAGCCCTAACGTGCTGCGGGCGGTCGATTGGGCCAACCGTCATGGTCTGCGGACCATTGGCGTGACCGGCTTCAGTGGCGGTCAGCTCAAGGATGTGGCTCAGCACGCGGTGCATGTCCCCAGCGACGACATGGGCCTGGTCGAAAGCGTCCACCTGGGCCTGTACCACTGGGTGCTGGACGACGTGTTCGGCCGCATCAATCAGGTCGGCCGCTATGCGGAACCCACGCCCATCCGCCGCGCGGCGTGAAGCCGCCGTTCGCCCGCGGGGGGTGAGCCGTTTCGCGGGAGGGCAGGAATTCTGTCGCATGCATCCCAGGCTCAGGCCTTGGGGCGGGGCGAGCGGTTGTGGCGGTCGTGGGGGTTTCCTATAATCTCCCGGTTTCCCACCTGAAGAGAGTTTCGATCCCAAGGGAAGAATCGCGGCCCCAATCATCGCGGGGCGTTGATGCCGCGGGCGGGTTCGCTCAAGACTCGCCCAGGCGGTTCCTCGCCGGGATCGACCCAACAGGATTGGGGGATGCCCACCGTCGGGCTGTTTTGATGGAGTTGCTGTTTCCAGGCTGACCGTTTGTAAGGAGTTGCCAGGCGTGTCTCGAGATCGCTTTTTGTTTACGAGTGAATCGGTCAGCATGGGGCATCCCGACAAGCTGGCCGACCAAATCTCTGATGGCATCCTGGATGCCCTGTTGGCCCAGGATCCTTACAGCCGCGTGGCCTGCGAAACGCTGGTGGCCACCGACCTGGCCCTGATCGCCGGCGAGATCACCACCCAGGCCCAGGTCGACTACGAGGCCGTGGTGCGGAAGGTGATTCGCGAGGTGGGCTACACCCACGACGCGCTGGGCTTTTCGGCCGAGAGTTGCGAAGTCATGCAGCGGCTGGGCACGCAGAGCCCCGACATCGCCCAGGGGGTCAACAGCGACGAGGCCCGAGGCAAAGAGATCGGTGCCGGCGACCAGGGGCTGATGTTCGGCTACGCCTGCAACGACACGCCCGTGCTGATGCCGCTGCCGATTGCCCTGTCGCATCGGATTCTCAATCGGCTGACCCAGGCTCGCCAGCAAGGCGAGGTCAACTGGCTGCGGCCCGATAGCAAAAGCCAGGTGACCATCGAGTTTGACGGCGATACGGCCCTGCGGGTCGATACCGTGGTCGTGAGCACCCAGCACAGCGAGGAGGTCACGCAGC
>JBJHDE010000709.1:0-2804 GCA_050486385.1 Planctomycetales bacterium
TGTCTCACGGGGCTTCGACTGGAGGGTCACCCCGACAGCCGCCCGATCGACTACATGGTGAACGAGCAATTTCCATGGTCAGTTCCTTTCAACTGACAAGATCAACCAGGCTTTGCCTGGCGCACCGAAGAGCGCGAAGGGTGGGGGCACGACATCTTCGCGCTCTTGGCGTCTTCGCGGTTCAATGCGATTCCCCTTCTAAGTCTCCCGCTGCCTCTTGGCTTGTTCATAAACTTTTGCAGGCAAGAGTAGACTTCAACGATCTTAATCCCCCGGAACGCCAGGAGTCGCTGTACCGTCAATGTGCCCGGAGACCTCGGGAGGTGGCTGCGCTTCTGCCGGCTCGGATTCCCACTTAGGGTCGAAGTCAAGAATGGATTCCACTCAGCACTCCTCCGGGCGCTTCGGATGATAAAACACGAGTAGACGCCGACCACCCGTCAATGGAAGCGCAGATCGGTCACGAAGCTGCCTCGCGGTTAATCCGTTGGACACCTCCGTAACCTGACGCTTGCCAGTGTGGTCCTCGAAGCTTACCGTAATCCAGCGTATCCAGATTTTGCCATGGAGAACTGGAACCTGCTCTTCCGGCTGCATTGTAGCAATTGCTTAGTGCCCCTGCGAAGGTCTCGGTGGACCCAGCGGAATGTCCAGCTCGGCGTCATTGTCGTTGCAGCCAATCACAGTTGAGAGCAGAAGCATCAGCCCCCAAACCGCTCCCCAGGCAGCGACCTGATGACAGCTACCAGGGAAGGGTGGACCTAGCCGGCTGAAGCAATGTCTGATTGCCTGCTGGATCCAGATTAATGATGTTACCACGTCTAGTGCTCCGAGAGGCTCGTGGCACGGGTGGCTTGTCCACCAGTGTTTGATAACACTTGCTACGACTCGACTGATGCCCGCAAAGCCCTTCGAACAGGAGCAATTCGGGCGGCACTGTCCGACTCAGCGACACACTGGCGCACGCAAGGGCTCAGATCGCAACCGGTGAACGACTCAGAACTTTCACAGCGACGAGTCGCCGGCTTCCGTCTCATTCAAGTCGGGAGGCAAATCCGCCTCGGCATCCTTGCGGTACACGGCCAGAATCGCGGGCGGGTACTCGCGAATGGCCCAGTTCTCGGCATCCGGTAGCCGTGTCAGGTCCAGCCTGCGATCGGCCTCCAGGCCAATGCGGCTGCCCCAGGCACTTTGCTCCAGCGTGCGGGTGATCATCGCAAAGAAGTCGTCGGGCCGCTCGGCGTACAACGGCCAGGGCGGCGAAAGAAACAGCGTGACCGGTTGACTGGGAAACCGCCAATCGCGGTCCCACCAGAAAAAGCTGTCGGCCACAATCACCTCGGCCTGGGCCTCAAGCCCCAGCGACCGGATGTTGTCTTGCAGCACATGCGCCGTCGGGTAGTGCCGCTCGACGAACACCGCCCGGGGCGTTCCACGGCTGAGGGCCTCTAACCCCAGCGCCCCGGTGCCGGCAAACAAATCCAAGGCCACCGTCTCGGTAATGCCGGGGCCCAGCAGATTGAACATCGACTCGCGGACCCGGTCCTTCATGGGGCGGACCGTCTTATCGCCGTGGTACTCCAACCGCCGACCGCGGAACTTGCCACCAATGATCCGCAGGCCTACGGGCCGCTCACCCGGCTTGCCCGCTTTCTTCCGGGCGGCCTTCTTCGAAGCATGTTTCCCGGGCGTGGTCTTCTTCCGGGCTCGATTCAATCGCCCCTCGTTTGCGCACCGCGCAAGCTGGTCCTGAGAAATGGACATTCCCTCAGGGCGAATGTAGAGCCCCAGCCCGGCCATGTCGACCGCTGGGGGCTACTCGGATTGGGCCCGGGGGTGGGCTCGCTCGTAAACGGCCTTGAGACTGGCCGTGCTGACGTGGGTGTAAATTTGGGTGGTCACAATGCTCTTGTGGCCCAGCAACTCCTGCACGCTGCGGATGTCGGCGCCGGCATCCAGCAAGTGCGTGGCAAAGCTGTGCCGCAGGGTGTGGGGCGAGGTCCGCTGATCGAGTCCCGTCGTGGCCAGATACTTTTCCAGCATCCGACCGACGCTCCGCGTGGTCAGCCGATTGCCAAAGCGATTGAGGAACATCGCCCCGGCCGACCCCGTGCCCATTTTGGCCGACGGCTGCCGCACCGCCATCCACCGCTGAATGGCCACCACGGCGAACGAGCCCAGCGGGGCCAATCGCTCGCGCAGGCCTTTGCCCCGCACCGTGACCAATCCGGTCGTCAGGTCGACGTCTTCCAGGTTGAGGCCCACGACCTCGCTGACCCGCAGGCCCGCGGCGTACAGTGTCTCGAGAATCGCCCGATCTCGCAGGCCCATCGCATCGTCGGCCGGAGGGGCTTCCAGCAGACGGCCAATCTCCTCGGTCGACAGGCAATGCGGCAGCTTCCGCTGCTTCCGCGGATTCCGCAGGGCCTTGGCGGGGTTGTTGCTCGCCCACCCTTCACGCTGCCCATGACGAAAAAACCCCCGCAACGACGCCAATCGCCGGGCGATGGTCGTGCGGGCGTAGCCACGATCATGCATGTGGGCCAAGTAGCCGCGAAGATCCAACGTCGTGATCGTGTTGGGTTCGGGCGACTGCCCTCCGCCGGACGTCAGCAGATATTCGCTGAGGGCCTGCAGGTCCTCGCGATAACTCTTAATCGTCAGCGGCGAGGCGTTTCGCTCCACCGCCAGCGTCTTCAAGAACCGGGCAATCGCCGTATCCATGCCGAACGCCGACTCTCGCCGGCCTTCAAGGAAGTTCGTCGCGCGCGCTTCGCGAACTGATCGTGGGTGGGGCCTGGTAC
>JBJHDE010000710.1:0-2777 GCA_050486385.1 Planctomycetales bacterium
TCATAAATCTCCTCGCCCGGGCCGACGAGCATCTCGGCCCGCTGTTGCAGGGCAAACAGGGCAAACGGCGTGGCCTTGCCATTGTCTTGCGAGACCAGCACCCCGTTGGCCCGCCCGGGCAGATCGGCCTCAACGCCGGCGTATTCGATAAAGCGATGCGTCATGATTGCCGTGCCCGCCGTGGCATTCAGCACGCGGGTCTTCAGGCCAATCAGCCCGCGGCTGGGAATGCGAAACACCAGCAAGGTGTGATCGCCCCGGTTGGCCATCGACTGCACCTGACCCCGGCGACCGCCCACGAGTTCCATCACCGGGCCGACCTTGTCGCTTTCGACCTCGACGACCAGCTCTTCGTAGGGCTCGCACTTTTCGCCGTCGATTTCTTTAATAATCACCTGGGGCTTACCGACGCTGAGTTCAAAACCCTCGCGACGCATGGTTTCAATCAGCACACTCAGGTGCAGCAGTCCGCGGCCCGAGACCGCCAGCCAGTCGCTGCCTTCAATCGGTTCAACCCGCAGGGCCACGTTGCGTTCCAGCTCTTTGTTGAGCCGGTCGCGGATGTGCCGGATGGTCAAAAACTTGCCCTCGCGGCCACTCAACGGCGAACTGTTGATGCCAAATGTCATCCGCAGCGTCGGCTCGTCGATCTTGACCCGCGGCAGGGTCGTGGGGGAGTCGGGGTCGGTGATGGTGTCGCCAATCTTCACGAAGTCCAAGCCGCTCACGGCCACGATGTCCCCGGCCGTGGCTTCTTCGACCTCGGTGCGGCCGAGCCGGTCGAAGGTGAACAAGCCCGCAATCCGCCCGGCGACCTGCTTGCCATCGGCCTGCATGACGGCGATTGAATGGTTCTTACGGATCGCCCCGGCATGAATCCGGCCAATGGCGATCCGGCCCAGGTAGTCTGACCAATCCAGCGTGGTGGCCAGCAAGGCCAACGGGCCATTCTCCTGAATCTCCGGACCGGGAATCTCCGAGAGGATCAAATCGACCAGCGGCTCGATCGTGCCGCTTCGGGCTTCGGGATCGTGCGAGGCGTAGCCGTCCCGAGCGCTGGCAAAAATGTGCGGGGCTTCCAGCAGCTCGTCCCCGCCGCCCAGCTCGATAAACAGGCTGTAGACCTCGTTGACCACCTCGTGCGGCCTGGCGTCGGGGCGATCGATCTTGTTGATCACCACAATCGGCCGCAGGCCCTCCTCCAGGGCCTTGGTCAGCACGAACCGCGTCTGCGGCATCGGGCCCTCGGCGGCATCCACCAGCACCAGGCAGCCGTCGGCCATCCGCAACACCCGCTCCACCTCGCCACCAAAGTCGGCGTGGCCGGGGGTGTCGATGATGTTGATCTTGGTGCCCTTGTATTGCAGGGCAATGTTCTTGGCCAGGATCGTGATGCCTCGCTCGCGTTCCTGATCATTGGAGTCGAGGATCTGATCGCCTTGAAGCTGGCCCGCCCGAAACTCGCCACTCTGTTTCAGCAGGCAATCCACCAGGGTGGTCTTGCCATGGTCGACGTGGGCGATGATGGCAATGTTGCGAATGTCTGATCGACGCATAAAGTTTTGTGAAGAAAGAGGTTCCGTCCAGCGGACTCGGGCCATGTTCGAATCCTAGCAAGCCCGACCGAAATCGACCAGCGGAACTGGCCTCCCACTGCGAGGGGGTGAGGCAATTCCCAAGCCTTGGGCGATCCTCTTTTCGAGGGGAATCCCACCCGCCTGCCGGTCGTGGCGGTTCCCCGGGTGTTTCATTGGACCCCCACCTGCTTGGTGCGGTACAATCCAACAAACTGAGCGTATGAACCGCGTGACCCCTCGGGTGGTGTGATGGCAAGACTTGGTCCCTCAAGCGAGGGCTTGGAGCGGCTCCGAGCCCAACTGCTCGAGGCGAAACAGAAGCGTGAAGCGGCTCGGCGACCGGTGCGACCGACGCCGAGCGAAACCGATGCGCCCCCGGTGGCCCGGCCTCCGGGCCAGCCCGAGGTGTTCGTTCCGCCGTCGGCCCGGGCGAAGGTGCCGGCTCCGAATGTCGCCCGGCCTACGGTGGAGGAGACGCCCGGCGAGTCGAGCACGGATCCCAACCGCCCTGCTCCGCCCGAGGCCGAGGGCCTGCCGTCGATCGACCTGGGCGAGGAGGCTGTTCCCCCGACCCGGCTGGACAAGCAGGTGCAGCGCGATTTGGGCGGAGTGGAGTACGAGCCCGACGACGAAGAGCCGATCAGCAAGTTCCAGGCGCCCAGTTGGTTGATCAGTGCCGTGGTGCATGCCGTGGCGGTGCTGATACTGTTTCTGATTACCTTCGCTAGCATCCCCAGCGAGCGGTTGGTGATCGACGGCCGGATGGATCCCGAGGTCGAGCCCGAGCAGTTCGATGACTCGCCGATTGTGAACCTGGAGCGCGACGACTTCTCGGCACCGCTGGTGGGGCCCGAACACGACCCGATGCCGGCGGAGGACGCGGGTGTCGATGCCCCCTTGGCCGAGGTTGGGGCCATGCCGGCCAAGATCAGCGGCGCCCCCGGAGAGATGGGCGACGTGTTGGGCGGAGCGTTGGGCGATGCCGAGTTCTTTGGCGTCCGCGCTCAGGGCCTACGCTTTGTTTACATCGTGGATTGTTCTGGCAGCATGCATGGCGAACGCAGCCTTGCGGCCCGCGCCGAGTTGATTGAATCGATCCGCGGCTTGAAGCCGTATCAAAAGTTCTATGTGATCTTCTTCAATCACGAAGCGCATCCGATGCTTGATCGCAACAATCCCGAGCCCGACCTGGTGCCGGCC
>JBJHDE010000711.1:0-2764 GCA_050486385.1 Planctomycetales bacterium
AGTCTCGACGGTGTAACGGATATTCAGTTCCTGATCCAAGGGCGGCGTCCGCGGGCCAGGGCGGGGGGCATCACGAACCAGGATGCTGCGGTCCGGCGGGGTCTCGCGAAACTTGCACCATAATCGCAACTCGCCCTCGCGGGCGGCCTCCGGCCAGTTGGGCACCGTATGCACCAACAGCGGCGCGGGGCGAAACTCTTGGACCCCGTCGCCCAGTTGCCGATCGTAATACGTGGTGATCGGTCCTTTTGAACCATCGGGCAGGATCGGCTGAATCTCGGCCCAGGACTCCCGCGGTGTCGGGCTGAAGCCGCGGGCTTGGGCATTCTGCACGCTGGCCACCACCCGCAGGCTTCGCCCTTGCCACTCGGGTTGATGCACGGCCAGGATCGAGCGGTGGTCGGCGTTCAAGGGATCACTGACCGGCGGGCTTTGTGCGAGCAGGCCCTCGCTGTAACGCCGGAACTCAAGCTGCCGAAAGTCGGGGCTGACAAACGCCTCGATCGACTCGCCGCCCATCAACCGCACCGTCTCGGCGGCGCGATGGCTACGGGGACCGGCCAGTTCAATAGTGTAGTCACTGGGACCCGTGAAGCCGGGAATCACCATCTGCCGACCCAGTCCGGCGGTCACCGGCTCGGTCCGATCCGGCAGCCGGACCTGATAGTCACCCGGGTCCAGCATCCGCCGCAAGTCGCGGCTCAACTCGGTGGGGCTTTTCGCCAGATAGAACCGTTCCTTGTCGCCGGCGATCTCCTCCAGCTCGGCCCGGACCGCGGGCGTGAGTTCGGCCTCTTCAAATTCGAAACCCACGATGCTGATTTCCGCCGGGCTTTGACGACGCGCACGGATGACCTGTTGCGCCGTGGTTGCCGGACCAAACCGTTGTAGCAATCCCCGATGCCGGGCGAAGAACTGCACGTCGGCCCCGTCGGTGATGGCCACAATCCGATTGGCTGCCTGCTCCTGCCCGGCCTGATCAAACTCCTTGAGGGCCTCGATCAGCGCCGGATACAGCGGGGTCTGCCCATGCGGACGGGTCGTGTCCAACAGGTCGCGCAGCTCAAGCCATTGATTGCGGCCGAACAAGCGCAACGGCATGATGCGTTCGACATCGTTGAACGGCCACACATCCTTGGGCATTTCATAACCGGGCCCACCAAAGCGGGTTTGAAAGTTGAGCTTGGGAAAGCCGGTCTCGCGATCAAACTGAACATTGCCGCCTTGGGTCAGATAATTCACACGATGACCCAGCAGATAAAAGCCCACTTCATAGCGGCTGGACTCGGCCAATTCCTCCAACACCTGGCCCAACACCCGATGCGCCGCTTCCAGCCGCGTGACCGAAGCGCCTTCCAACTGAGTCTTGGCCGCCATGCTGTATGAACAATCCAACAGAAACACGATCCGTCCCGGGCGCTGTTGCCCATGAACCATGATTCGCGGCGGTGGCAACTCGGCTCGGGTCACGATGTACTCGTCCAGTTCGCCGGGCAGTTGAGGATAGATCGTGGCCGAGCGACGATGACCGCGGAACAAGCTGTTGACCGTGAACACCGAGCCATGGCTCTGAATTTCTGCCAGGCCATGGGTGAGGGCCAGGTCGTGATCGCGGGCTTGGCCTTGGTCCGTGAACGTCACAGGCAAGCGGGGCACCGTGCTGCCGGCTTCTTCGATGGCGATTGGCCCATCGCCGGCGTTTCGCACGCACACGGCCACGGTCCCTGGGGGCAGGCCGGCCGATTGATGGACCCGGGCCGTATAGGCCAGTGAGCGCTGATCGGGGTCGGTGATCGGCGGGGGCTGGGCGACGGCCACCCGGAGCCCGTCGGCCAGGGCTTCGAGTCGCTGTTCGGCCAGCAGTTCGTTGCGTTGCACCAGGCGGCTTCGCCCGCCCGAGGCCGTGCCGGCCATTCGCCCGGCGGCCTCGCGGTAGCCGTTGGCGGCTGTCCAGAAGAAGCTGGCCTCGCGGGCTTCGCCGGGCTGACGGGGGCCCCATAGGTCGTCGCAGGTGCGATGGGCCTGCCAGACCAGGTGATTGTGCCAATCCAGCCGAGCCAGCCACACGCTTGCGTCCGAATCGATCGATGTCGCCACCAGCGGCAGCATGCGGCGGACGGCCGCATCGGCCAAGGCGACCGGTTGGCGAATCGTCCAGGGATCGGCCTCGTCGAGCAATGCCCGTTGGCTGTCTTCGATGGCCGCTTGCACGCTGGCGGATTGCGCCCGAGCGTGCTGGCGGACACTGGCGTCCAGAGCCGGCCCGCTGCCTTCGCGCTCCAGCCACACGGCCAGCGGGGGTCGCAATCCGCGGTCGGCCAGCTTCCGCCCCACATCGGCCACCGTCAGCGAAGGCCGATCGCCGGCCGCGGGCCATTGGCCCGGCCGATCCTGAGGCCGGGCCCGATCAATGGCCGCCAGCTTGTCGCGAAGCTGACCGCGGACACTGGCCGGGGCCAGCGGCACGCCCAGAGCGGCGGCGATCTCGCCCCGGGTTTGCGGATCGTGCCCGGCCTGAATCAGGAGCCGTTCGCACTCTTGCAGGTAACGGTCGCGGAGCGGTTGCCAAGTGGCGGCCAGTTGCTCGGTCCGCCGGTCGATCGTGGCGATGTCCCAGCGACCCTCGGCCGGTGCCGTGATCAAGAGCCTGCCTAGCCGATCCAGCGGCTCGACCAACGCCAGGCCCTCGGCGATGATCGCGAGAAACGGCTCGTCGTTGGCGTCCCGGGCGGCGCGATCCATCGCCCAGGCCATCAGCCAAGGC
>JBJHDE010000712.1:0-2758 GCA_050486385.1 Planctomycetales bacterium
CCACGAAGGTCTCGCCGGGCTCGGCCTCGCGGACAATGATCCGCCGACCAGCCAGCCGAGCCAGATCAAAAGCGTGCAGCGGCTGGCCCAACTCGTGCATCACGTAGTTGGTCACGTCCACGACGTTGTTAATCGACTTCAGGCCCACGGCCTCCAGCCGTTGGGTCAGCCAGCCGGGACTGGGGCCAACCCTCACGCCCCGGATGACCCGGGCCGAGTACCGCCAGCACAACTGGGGGCAGAGCAATTCCACGCGGGCGAGTTCATCGACCGAGGTGGCCGATTCGGGCGGGTTGGCCGCTGGCGGCGTCAACGGCACATCCAACAGGGCCGCCGCTTCGCGGGCCACGCCATAATGTCCCAGACAATCGGGGCGATTGCTGGTGACTTCCAGGTCAATCACGAAATCGTCGCCGCGAGCGATCGTCTCTTCGTGATTCAGGCCCGCCATCATCAGCCGCCGCTCCAACTCCTCGCGGGGCAGCTCCAGCGGAACATAATCCTTCAACCAATTCCAGGAAATCAGCATGGCAACCGGCTGCGGGCAAATGAAAAAGTCACGCGGGCGAAGCCGCAAGAATGTTCGAGACCACTTGATTGGTTCGCGCGTCAAAAAAGACCTGGCGAAGTTGATTCAACAAGTCGCCTTCGCTCTCGACCTTGCTTCGCTGCGTTCGCAAGTCAGGAATCTCGGTACTCATGACACGGACCAGGCCGTTGAGCTGGTGAGGGAAGCTGGCATGGCTGTGAATGAACGCGGTATACGGGCAGATCCCAGGACGCTGGAATCAAGCGCGATGCCACCTCAATTAAAACTGTTCCAGAAATCGCACGTCGTTGCGATAGAGGTCGCGGATGTCGGTCAGGCCGTAGCGGTTCATGGTGATCCGCTCGACGCCCAGGCCGAAGGCAAAGCCCGAGACCTCCTCGGGATCGTAACCCACGCTGGCCAGCACGTTGGGGTCGACCATGCCCGCCCCGCCCATCTCGACCCAGCCGCCATGAAAGCTCATGTCGACCTCGACACTGGGCTCGGTAAACGGAAAGAAGCTGGGCCGAAAACGAATATGGACCGACTCGCCCAGCAGGCTACTGGCAAACATCCGCAGCGTGGTCTTCAAGTGAGCCATGGTGATCCCACGGTCGACCAGCAAGCCCTCGACCTGATGGAACATCGGGTAGTGCGTGCGGTCGGCCGGATCGGGTCGATACACCCGACCCAACGAGACGATCCGCACCGGTGGCTGGCGGGTCTCCATGACCCGAATCTGCACCGTCGAGGTCTGCGACCGCAACAACAAAGGACCGCCCGAGGCATCGCTGGCGTTCAAATAGAAGTTGTCCTCGGGCGCCCGGGCGGGGTGCTCGGGGGGGATGTTCAACGCCTCGAAGTTGTGCCACTCGTCCTCGATCTCGGGACCGTCGGCGACGGTGAAGCCCAGTCGGGCGGCAATGCCCTTGAGTTCTTCGATCGTCTGGGTGATGGGGTGCAGATGCCCCAAGCGGAACCGTCGCCCCGGCAACGTGGGGTCGAAGCGGGCGTGCTGATCGGATTGCTGCTGATGGGCCAACCGCTGTTGGGCCTCGGCCAGGGCCGCCTCGAGAGCCTGCTTGGCCCGGTTGAAGGCCTGGCCGCCGGCGGGCTTATCGGGTTTGTCGAGCGTTCCCAGGCCCTTTTGCGCCTCCTTGAGTCGCCCGGCTTTGGCCCCCAAGAAGGTGATGCGGGCGTGTTCGACGGCCTCGGCATCGGCCGCCTGGGCCAAAGCGGTCTTGGCGTCGTGGGCCAACTGCTCGAGTTCGGCCAGATAGCGGTCCAGCGCCTCGCTCATGGGGGGTCTTCTGACTTCGCGGAAACGGCTATTCAACGAGCGGCTACCCTACCACACCCTTGCGGCATGCGGGAGGTTCGCCCCACGGCCCACGCGGAAGGTTTTCCGAGGGCAGTCGCCATGAGGCCGGCCCCGAAACAACCCGTGCCATGCCGCCCACCCGAGGGTTCGGGCACCGGGCGTGCATGGCACGTGCATTGTTCTTAGAACGAAGCCGACGGACGTCAGGATGCGGCGGCCGCGGGTTGAGCATTGGCCAGGGCGGCCTTGACCTGTTCGGTCACGGCGTCGAAGGCGGCAGGCTCGTGGATGGCCATGTCGGACAAGACCTTGCGATTCAGCTCGATGCCGGCCAACCGCAAGCCACTGATGAACTCGCTGTAACGCAGCCCCCGCATCCGGGCGGCGGCGTTGAGGCGGATGATCCACAGTTTGCGCATTTCGCGCTTACGGACTCGCCGGTCGCGGTAGGCGTACACGCCACTGCGAATCAGCGTTTCCTTGGCACTCCGCAGCAGCTTGCGACGGCCGCCCCGGTAGCCCTTGACCTTTTGAAACAGACGCTTCTTAGCCTTGTTACGGGCGGCGCCTTTCGTGGTACGCATTGCGAGTTCTTAGAAGACGGAAGGAGGATGGTCTCACCAGGCCCCCCGGCCAGCAATGGGCCGAAGCGTTCCCGTGCCTGGATGTCCCAGGGCGCTCGGGTGCGCCCGAGAGAGCCGCCGGGCCAAACGTCCGACGGGCCCAGCAAAGGGCCCGTCGCAACCTATTGACCATGGCGGACTTGCGGAAAACCGCAACACCGAGCCCGCGGGCTCAGTAGCTGTACTTGCCCAAGACGGCCTTGATGTTCTCGGTATCAGCTTCGCTCAGCACCCCGGTTCCACGGAGCTTACGCCGCCGCTTCTTGGTGATGCGGACCTGCAGGT
>JBJHDE010000713.1:0-2755 GCA_050486385.1 Planctomycetales bacterium
GGCTCACTCTGGGGGGTTCTGGGGGATCGCGGGTCGGCCGAGGATTCTGTTGTCGGGGTCGAGATGTGCGAATATAGTGAAGCATCCGGCTACGGGAATTGGCCAAACTTCACGGAAGCCCCCTTTCCCGCGGATCGTGTCGAGTCACCCCTTTGCCAGTCACCCTTGGCAGAGCCCCCGCCGGGAGGGGGCGTTCCTCCCCGGTGGTGTTCACACAATTGCAATAGCGAGCCGGCTCACGGCTCGCGTCTTTCCGCCGTCGGAGGCGCCGTTCTCATGGTTGAGTTTCGTTGGACCCGGCCCCTGTGGTTGGCCTTGTTGCTGGGGTGTCTGCTTCCTGGCGTCGCTCTGAGTCAGGACCTGGAAGAAGACACCACCGCCGCACCGGAATTGGTCGAGGAGCCCTCGGGCGAAGCCCTCAAGCCCACCGAGCGCGATTACGAGTTGTTCCGCCTGTTTGTCGATACTTTCGACCAGGTCGAGCGGAACTACGTTGAAGAGATCGATCGGCGGGAACTCATGGAAGCCGCCATTCAGGGGCTGCTCACCAAGCTCGATCCCTACAGCAACTACGTCAGCCCCGAAGAAATCGCCAACTTCCGCACCTCGATCGAAAACAAGTTCGGCGGCATCGGCATTCAGGTCGGTCTGGAAGACGGCACCCTGACGGTGCTCAGCCCCCTGGTCGATACGCCCGCCTACCGCGCCGGCATTCACGCGGGCGATCAGATCGTGGCCATTGAAGGCGAGTCGACCAAGGGGATGAGCCTCAACGACGCGGTCAAGCTGCTCAAGGGCGAGGTCGGCACCTCGGTGACCGTCACCATCAAGCCGGCCTACGTGGGTGAAAACCGCGACGTCAAGCTCACCCGCGAGATTGTGCGGGTCGAGACGGTCCTGGGCGACGCCCGCAACCCCGATGACACCTGGAACTGGTTTCTGGATCGCGACAACAAGATTGGCTACATCCGGGTCAGCAGCTTCGGCAGCGAGACCGCCCGCGACGTCCGCGATGCCGTGCGGCAACTCAAGCGGGAGGGCATGCAGGGGCTGATTCTTGATTTGCGGTTCAATCCTGGTGGCCTGCTGGATGCCGCCATCAAGATGTGCGACCTGTTCATTGAAGAAGGCCGCATCGTCAGCACCAAGGGCCGGAACGTCCGCGAGCGGGCCTGGGAGGCTCACCGCCCCGGCACCTTTGGCGACTTCCCCATGGTTGTGTTGGTCAATCGTTATAGCGCCAGCGCCAGCGAAGTGGTCAGCGCCTGCCTGCAAGATCACGAGCGAGCGGTGATCATCGGCGAACGCACCTGGGGCAAAGGCAGCGTGCAGAACGTGGTCGAACTGGAAGGCGGCCGGAGCGCCTTGAAGCTGACGACCGCTAGCTACCACCGGCCCAGCGGCAAAAACATCCACCGCGGCAACAACGAGGACGAAGACGCCGAATGGGGCGTGATGCCCAACGACGGTTTCGAGGTCAAGCTCGACGGCGAAGAGGTCCGCAAAATGCTGGAAGCCCGCCGACTCCGCGACCGGCTGGATTGGACCGAAGAACAGGCCCAGGCCGAGGCCGCGGGCGACGATCCCACCCAGGTCGAACGCCCGCTGCCTGAAGCCCACATCGACGGGCAACTCGCCAAGGCCCTGGAGTACCTCAAGAGCCAGCTTGATGAAGGCCTGGCCGAAGGCGACGCCGAGCCCGCCGGCGGCGATCCGCGGACCACGGCCGAGCGGGACACCCCGGAGAACGACAAACCCAAGGCGGATCGCTCGTCGAGCTGATCCGTCGCCCCCCTGCCCTGCCCCACGGCATGTGGCCGGAGCCAACCCTCGCTGCACTCGCACCCCACACCGAGCCCCCGCCCCGCGGGCCGCTCGGTGTGGGCGTTGTTGGAAGCAGCGCTAACAAGCTCGCAAGCCCCCGACGGCCGATTGTGTCGGTGCTCACAACATGGCCGGCCCCGTGTTTTGATCCTGCTCCCTGCACAAGTTGGCGTCGAAGGGTCGTGCCGGAATCCATCGGGTGTTCCGGAAAGGGTCAACTCACACGGCGACACCAAGACACGGAGGGAGAACACGGGAAATGGCGAAATCGTCAATAGTTCCACACCCTCGTCCTCCGCGTCTCCGCGCCTCGGCGTGAGATCAAAGGACTCAGCATGTGGAGCGAGTTGCCTTGGGGCGCTCTCCGCAAAAATCTACGAACGGCACCGCCGGCACAAGCATCGTTTCTCTGCTCCGCCAAGACCGCCGCCCGGGAGGATGCCCCATGTCACCTCTTGAAGCACGCCAGAAGCAAATCGAGATGTACCGCAACATGTCGGGCGAGCAACGGTTATTGATCGGGTTGCAATTGCACGAAGCCGCCTGCGAAATCGCCCGCGCTGGCATCCGGGCTCGGTTCCCCGATGCGGACGAGTCGCTGATTGAAGACAAGCTGCGCGAGCGTTTGCGTTTAGCCTATGCGACGAGGCCCAAGCCGGTCGGCGGCCCATGACGGAACAACAGCTCCTGCAAGACTGTCTGCGGCGTCTGAATCGATCGGGCATCCCCTATATGTTGGTGGGCTCGATGGCCGGCAACTATTGGGGCATCCCACGCTCGACACATGACATCGATTTTGTCGTTCAATACGACTCGCAAGACGTTCAGCGATTGATTGAATCCTTTGAAGACCAGTTTTTCATTCAAGAACTGAGTGTCATTGGCGCACTGAAGCCGCCCTATCAGTTCAATGCGTTGGACAATCGCTCCG
>JBJHDE010000714.1:0-2733 GCA_050486385.1 Planctomycetales bacterium
CCTGGGTCTGGCCATAGACGCTGGAGCTGCTGATATAGAGGAACCGGTCGACCGACTCGGGCAGGCGATCCAGCACGGCGGCCAGGCCGTCCACATACACGGCCCGTTTGGTGGGGCCAGCCGAGGAGTCGTAGCCAATGGCGTACAACACGGTGTCCGCCCGAGGCAACTCGCCCAGGTCCGCCGGTTGGGTCACATCGCCGGGGTGTGGCTCAATCCCCTCGGCGGCCCAGTGGGGTTCGAGCGGGTGTCGGGTCACGGCCACCACCCGTTGCTTTTGGCGGCGCCAGAGTTGGGCGACGCGGCGACCCAGGTAGCCGCAGCCGAAAATAAGCTTGGTCACGAGGGGTGCCATCCTCCGACAGCGAAACAATCGTCCCTGGCTGGCGAGCCAACAGAGGCCCACTTCCACCATTGTTTGGCAGGGCGGTATTGTCGGCGGCGGCGGCGAGCGGGGAAACAGTCCAAGCGTGGGGAACGGGGACTCCTGACGACGATTTAGGAAGAAACCCCAGCAGGGGGCCAAGCGGATGGGTGGCTCCCGGGCCTGCGTTCCCCCCCAGGCATTCTGGTCCTCCCATTCGGAAGAATGGGTTCAAGCTGATCTTGGGCGATGGCCGGGACCTTGAGTATCATGCGAATGGTGGGATTGCGACCGTCGTCATCGGCGCAACGCGCCAGTGGGGTGATTTGGTCGACTTGGCCCATTCGGCTGGTCGACGAATGGTGCAAGATACAGCACCCAGGATTGACCCACTCTACCGCCGAGACCCTCTTTCTCTCGGTGGTTCAAGGAAGACCGAGGAACCGATGCGAGACGCCACGCGCGGGGGCTGGCCATGGCTGGCGACCACCTTGAGTTTGTTTGCCGCCTTGCTGGCCCAAGAGGCCAACGCCAATACGGCCGCGATTCAGCAGCAGGCCGAACGCGAACTGCTGAGCCGACCCCTGACACAAAGGGGGCGTGCCAAGGTTCGTGAAGTGGTCCGCGACGCCTGCTTCTTCCGCCGCCCGGCGACGGATCGGATTCAGTGCGATCCGGATTTTTATCGTTTTGTGCTCAACTGCCCGGATGTGGTGGTCGACATCTGGCGGATTCTTGGCGTCAGCGACATTCGGCTGCGGCAGATTGGTCCCGACCAATACTATGCCGACGATGGCAGTGGCACGACTACGCGGCTGGAGTACCTGCATCGCGGACCCGACTCGCACATTGTGCTGGCCGAGGGCAGCTACACCGGGCCGTTGTCGTTGCGGACCATCCGCGGCACGGCCGTGCTGCACCTGCAAACCAGCTACAGCACCGGTCGCGATGGCAAAACCCTGGTGACGCACCGGCTCGATGTGTTCGTGCAGTTGCAGAACCTGGGGGCCGAGCTGCTGGTCCGCGGGATGGGCGGCCAGTTGGGCACCATGACCGACAAGAACTTTCGCGAAGTGAGCGCCTTCCTGCAAAGCCTGTGCGGCCGCATCGAGAGCGATCCCGACTGGACCAGCAACCTGACCAACCAGTTGACCGGCGTCCGCGATGAGACCCGGGTGCAGTTTGCCCATCTGACCACGGCCCTGTACGCCAAGGGCAGCGAACTGGGCATGAGCGAGGATCCGCCCGCGGCCGAGCCCTCGCGCCCCGCCGAGCCGCGCTCTCAGTTGGCCCAGAACGATTCCTCACCCAGCATGATGCCGCTGCCGGATGCCGCGGGCGTGGTGCGGGTGGGGCCGGCAAGCCGTCCGACTCGGCTGCGGCAACTCGGGGGCCACCGCGATGAGCCCGCACCGATGGAGACCGCCAGCGTGGGCGAATTGGCCCACAATCCGGTGTTGGCCCCCAACAACAAACCGTTGGCCCCGTATGCTCCGCCGGTACCCGTGGTGCGACTGAGTCGCGCGACCCCGGACGACGAGCCCCGGGCCCAGGCCGACGAGCCCATGACCGAGTCGCCCGCGGCGGAACTGGCCGATCAGGCGGAGCTTCCCCAAGCCAGCGCGTCCGAGCCCCCGCCATCCGAAGCCGAGCGGCAACCCGCTCTCAAAGGCCCGCTGATTCCCGGGCTGACCACCGCCCGCTGAGCGGTTGAGTCGTCAAGCAAGCCTCCCATGTCGGTCCGAGAGGCCGCAAGCAAAGCCCGCTCCGCGCCTGGGGGAGCGGGCTTTTGTTTGTTGGTAGTGATGACAAGTTATGCTTCCGTGGCAATCTGACCAGCCGGGTTGAAGGTTTCGTGCGACCGAGACCATCCGGAATGTCACATCTTCACAACTCGCTATTTGAACGGAGCCTGTCGCGACCGGTGCCCTGGCTTCATCAAGAAGTGTGCCACGGCTTACTGGCAAGCAGTGCGATACGGCGATCGAAGTCGAGCGGTCGAGTCAAAGCGCTACCATCAGCACCCAGCGACACGATCGCCCGCCGACCAGCACCCCGCCGGGCCCGAGCCGAAATCGCGTGACTCCTACGTGGCAAGCTGGTACGATGGGGTGGGTCGCGGGATTGCGACGGCGAATTACGGCACGAACGACAACGCCGGACCGCCCACTCGACCAGCGAGCCCGCCGGAGTCGACCGACGAGGTGCTCGTCAGCCAGACCCGCTACAACGCCGCGGGCGAGGCGTTTGAGTCAATCGACCCGGCCGGCATGATCAACCGGGGCGAGTACGACCAGGCCGGCCGGGTGATCCGCACGATCCAAAACTATCAGCCCAGCGACGAAGGCTGCGGGTGTTTTGGCAACGAT
>JBJHDE010000715.1:0-1353 GCA_050486385.1 Planctomycetales bacterium
GTTCACACCGCTGGTGTTTATCGTGTTCTACGTGCTGATGCTGTCGATGATGCTCTGGAGTCGGCCCGTCGAGGCCCTGTCCGGCATGGTGCTCATCGCCCTGGGCTTGCTGGTCTATCCCTGGCGCCGCGCGACGGTGTGAATTCCGACTGTGGGATCTTGCCAGAATGCCACAGTGTGCCGGTTCAGAGACGATCCGATATGCCCTGCCGGCCCGAAAATATGATAACGAAAAGGCTTCGGGCTCTGCTACGCAGTGAAATGATGTCGTGAGCCAGGCATCCTGCGGGTGTGCCACGGCTTGCTGGCAAGCAAGCAGTGTTGGAAACGGTTGACGTTGCCTGGAATGGTTGCTTCGACTCGCCTGCTCAACCTCCATCGGCATACCGCACTGCTTGCGAGCAAGCAGTGGCACACATTTTGATGAAGAAAAGGCACCCGTGCGTTCAATCCTCGAACGAGACGTCGCCGGGCAGGGTCTTGTCCAAGAAGCCGGCCAGGGTTTTGCGACGCGCGGGATGCTGGAGTTTGCGTACCGCCTTGGCTTCGATCTGACGCACCCGCTCGCGGGTCACTGAGAAGATGTCGCCGACTTCTTCCAGCGTGTAGGTGTAGCCATCGGCCAGGCCGTACCGCAGCCGCAAGATTTCGCGTTCACGATAGTTCAAACTCTCCAGCACCTCGGACAGGCGGCTACGCAGGTTTTCCTGATTCAAGTCCCGTAAGGGATCGTCATCGGTGGGGTCTTGCAGCAAATCGCCAAAAAAGTTGTCGTCGTGTTCGCCCACCGGCTGATCCAACGACAAGGGATTCCGCGCCACCTTGAGCACGCCGAGCGTCTCCTCCAGGCTCAAGCCCGCCGCGGCCGCAATTTCTTCGGGCGTGGGCTCGCGGCCGGTTTCGGCATACAGTTGCCGGGTTAAATGATGCACCCGCTTCATGGTTTCGATCATGTGAATCGGCACGCGAATCGTGCGACTCTGGTCAGCAATGGCCCGGGTGATGGCCTGCCGGATCCACCAGGTGGCGTAGGTGCTGAATTTGTAGCCGCGGAGGTGTTCGAACTTGTCGACCGCCCGCATCAACCCGGTGTTGCCTTCTTGGATGAGATCCAAGAACGACAGGCCCCGATTGCGGTACCGCTTGGCGATACTCACCACGAGCCGCAGGTTGCCGGCTGACAGGTGCCGCTTGGCATCGTCGTAGTCGCGCTGAAGATGCTCCATGACGGCCACGCGGCGGGCCAATGTCAACGGACCGTCGCCACACCCCAGCATGATGCCGGCCAGTTCGCGACGCAGGCCCACGGCTTCGAGCGAGTGACCCTGCTGACGAGCTTCCAGGTCCTTGAGC
>JBJHDE010000715.1:1363-2725 GCA_050486385.1 Planctomycetales bacterium
CAATCGCGATTGATACGCCCGACGGGCCAGGCCCCGCAGTTGGTCGACGATCTCTTGCAGGCGATTGGTCCGCAGGTTGAGTTCTTCGATCAGGCGTGCCGCCCGACGTCGCCGGCGAACGATCCGCTGCCACAGGGCCTGGCGAACCGAGGTCGCAAACGAGAGTTGAAACACCAGGCGAATGTCTTGCCGATTGGCGGCCAGCATGGCGTCCAGGGTCCGCAGGTGCGGCCCCAGCCGCGCGAGAATGCGTTTCTTCTCGGGGGCGTCGGTGACCGAGACCTCGATGGTGCGATCCAGCCGCAAGCGGCCTTGGTGAACCTTGCGCAACAGGCCCACGGCGGCGGCGAGCACGAAGTCGCTGGACAGAATCGTCTGCCGGTAACGACGACGCCCGAGCTGAATCCGGCGAGCGGACTCGCGCTCTTCGCTGGCCGAGAGCATCGGGATCTCGCCCATCTGCATCAGGTACATCCGCACCGGATCGTCGACCGGCAGACTACCGTCGTCGCCGGAGGGCAGATCGTCGTGGTCGCCATCACGAAGGTCGGAAGGCTCGCGAAGCTCGGAGGTCTCGGAGACGGCGGGCGACGGTCGGGACCAGGCCACCTGATCGGTGGTGGCGTGAGTCCGCTTTGCCGGACGATAACGAGCCTGAGCAGGAACAGTTTTGCGCACGGATTTGCCTCGTGGATCGACCAGCCAGTGGTACCAGAATGTGCGTCCGGATGAGCCGGATGGATTCAAACCAAAGCACAGGCGGTGCCACAGGCGATTGGCCCGCGAGCAAGAATTTCGGAAACTCTTGCCAAGACTAGGCTTAGGGATTAGCATCCTGATTCGGTTTCTTGCCGGACCGTGTGGCGTTTTTTCAACTTCCACCGGGGACTGTTGACCAAAGGGAACACGGCGGCGACTGCTGGCCCATCGCTCGGACTAGCGGTTTTCTTGTCATGCAGGCGGAGCGTTGATCGCCATGAGTGGCCCACTGGTTCGACTCACCATCGACGAGGCCGTGGCCACCATCACCCTGAACCGGCCCGACAAGCGCAACGCCTTGAGCCGGCTGCTGCTGGCCGAGTTGCAACAGACGCTGGACGACTTGTGGCAGGAGCGGCGGGTCCGGGTGGTGCTGCTGACCGGGGCGGGCTCGGCCTTTTGCTCGGGGCTCGATTTGTCGGAGATCCTGGCCACCAGTCAGGCGGTCGACTCCAATGGTCGCTGGCAAAAGGACGCCGAGCAGTATCAGCGGTTGATCGAGACGATGCTGCGGTTTCCCAAGCCCCTAGTAGCGGCCGTCAACGGACCCTGCGTGGCGGGGGGCATGGCCCTGCTGCTGGCCTGCGATGTGGTCGTGGCCGC
>JBJHDE010000716.1:0-2722 GCA_050486385.1 Planctomycetales bacterium
GCACGAACCCGCGTGGTGCTGGTGGCCGATCGCTGGCAACGGCATGACGGTGTCCGCCAGTTGATCGGCTGTTGGCATCGGGTCTTGCGGTCGCAGCCGGATGCCATGCTGTGGCTGATGGGCGACGGCCCGGACCGGGCCAGCCTGATGAGCCTGGCTCGGCAGATGGGCGTCGACAGCCGCGTGGTCTTCGCCGGGCCGGTGGACATCATCGACGATTGCCTGTTCGCGGCCGATCTGGTGTGCCTGCCGCATACCCAGGGCGGGCCCTCGCGAACTTTGGTGGAAGCCATGGCCTGCGGGCGGCCCATCCTGGCCACCGATACGCCGGCCCACCGCGAATGGATCAAGCACGACCAATCCGGCTGGCTGGTGCCGGCCGATGATCCCGTGGCCTGGGCCAGCGACCTGGCCGGCTTACTGGGCGATCCTTCGCGGACCCAGCAACTGGGTCAGGCGGCCCGGGCGGTTGCCTTCCAGCGGCTTTCCATTGAAGATACTGCTCGCCGGTACATTCATCTGTTCGAAAACGTGCAGCGCGCCGGCCGCGAACCCGATCCCAATCTGTGCCTGCCTGCCGCCGAACCCAAAAGCCCCGACCGTGCGCCTGTTACAGATCGCCCAACGGCTTGACTCCTGGGGCCCGCCGCGACAAATGCTGCTGGCCCGATCGGCCCTGCTGGCCCAGGGTGTCGATGCGCCGATGTGCCTGCTGGAAGGCCCACCGCCCGCCCCTCCCGGCACCTTCCCACCGGCCGACGGCCCCACGATCGGCGTTCGCGGGCGTTTCGACATGGCCGGCGTCGGCCGCCTGGCCCAGCACATTATTGAGGTCGAGCCCGACGTCGTGGTCGCCTGGGGCCAAGCCGCCAGCTTTGCCACGGGCTTGGCCGTCGGACGCAAGTCACGGATTCCCTGGGTGGCCTATGTCGACGAGCCGCCGCACAACGGTTCCTGGCTGGTCCGGCTGGTGGCCCATTGGCTGCTTCCGGCGCCGCGCGTCGTGCTGACCGCCTCGCCCGAGTTGAAACAAGCCTGGTCGCCACGGCAATCGAAACGCCTGGAAGTGCGGGAGGTGCCGGCGGTATTCGATCCCCAATCGGCCGAGGCCCACGCGAGCGACACTCCCGGCGACCAGGTCCCTGCTGATGGTCACCTGATTCTGGCCGTTGGGCCCCTGGAGCGCATCGGGCGGGTCGAGGAGTTGGTGTGGTCGGCCGACTTACTCAAGAGCGTACGGAAAGACTTTGTGCTGGGTATTCTGGGAGCCGGCGGAAAACGGGCCGAGCTGGCACGCCGGATCGATGCCCTCCGCGTGGCCGACCGCGTGCGCTTCTTGGGCCACCTGCACGATTGGCCCGGCTGGCTGCATCGGGCCGCCATGTACTGGGACGCCAGCCACAGCCCACGACCGGCCGATGTATTGGTGCAAGCCCTGGCGACGGGCGTGCCCTGCGTGGTGGCCGACACGCCGCGGAACCGCGCGATCCTGACGCCCGGCGAAACCGGCTTCCTGGTCGACGACGCCGATCGGGCCGGGTTCACGCGGGCGACCAAGCCACTATTCGAGCAACCCGACGAAGCCCGCCTGGTGGCCGAAGCGGGCCGGCAGTGGGCCGAGCGGCATCATCGACCCCAGCACCTGGCGGCCATCCTGGCCGAGGCCTGCCAGCAGCTCATCGCCAACGGCTGACGCCCATCCCGTTCGTTATCCACGGAGCTTTTCGGGCATGTGCGGCATCACCGGGGCGATTTGGTTAAACGAGTCTCTGGCGATCCGCCCCGAGCGGCTGGCGGCGATGACCGCGGCACTCGCCCATCGCGGACCCGACGACCAAGGCCACTTCCATCGCGAATTTGTCCAACAACCGGGTTTCGATCCCGTGCCGGGCGTGGCGCTGGGGGCCACGCGACTGGCCATCATCGACCTGCCCGGCGGCCAGCAGCCCCTCTGCAACGAAGACGAAAGCCTGTGGCTGGTGGGCAACGGCGAGATCTACAACCACGCCGATCTGCGGAAACGCCTGCACGGCACCGGGCACCGCTTCCGCACGCAGGGCGACCTTGAGACCCTGCTGCACCTGTACGAAGACGAGGGCCTGGGCTTTCTGCAAACCGTCGTGGGGATGTTCGCCGTGGCCTTGTGGGATCGCAAGCGACGGCAACTCATTCTGGCCCGCGACCGCCTGGGCCAAAAGCCGCTGATCTACCATCAGCAGCCGGGGCGATTGCTGTTTGCCAGCGAATTGAAAAGTCTTGCCGAAGTGCCCGACCTGAACTGGTCGATCGATCCGGCCGCCGTCGACGGCTACTTCACCTACGGATACGTTCCCGGCGAGCGGACGATTTACTCGGGCTTCGCCAAGCTGCCACCGGGCACCCTGGCGGTGTGGCGGGACGATCATCTCAACATCCGCCGCTACTGGGCCCCGGATTGGAACACCCAGCTCGATCTCACCGCCGAAGAAGCTGGATGCGAACTCCGGCAACGGCTGACCACCGCCGTCGGCCTGCGGCTGACCAGCGATGTGCCGGTGGGAGTGTTCCTCTCCGGCGGGATCGATAGTTCCATCGTGGCCGCCTTGGCCCAGCAGCAGTCGACCGAGCCGATCCAGACCTTTGCCCTGGGTTTCGACGACCCGGCCTTCGACGAAGCGCCCTTCGCCCGACGCGTGGCCGAGCATCTAGGCAGCCAGCACCAGGAGTTTCGCCTGGCCCAGGC
>JBJHDE010000717.1:0-2717 GCA_050486385.1 Planctomycetales bacterium
GCGCCACGACGCGCGCCGCGACGAGTCGGGCCCGCTGGTGCGCCTGCACCGCCTGCGACGGGGCCCGCGCTGAGCCGACGTCCCTCAGGTGCTCGCGGGCCACGTCCGATACAATGCGCGTCGCGCTCGCGGTCCTCCGCGGCCCGCGCCTGTCGGTCGTCACCCGCGGCGGCCTCGACTGGACCCATCGGTACGGCGACCTGTCCGCCGCGTTCACTGCATTGCCCAGCCGCGAGGCGGTGATCGACGGCGAGATCGTCGTGCTCGACGACACGGGCGTCAGCCATTTCGCCGCGCTGCAAGACGCGGCCGAGGGCCGGATTCGTCTGGTGACGCTGTCACCGGAATGGAACGCCTGGGAGTTCGTCCGCCGCCTGGCCGCCGAAGGCGTGATCGTGGCCATTGGCCATACCGCCGCCGATGCCACGCAGATTCGACTGGCCGTGGATGCGGGCGCCCAAATGAGCACGCATCTGGGCAACGGGGCCCATACGGTGTTGCCCCGGCATCCCAACTACCTGTGGAATCAGCTCGCCGAGGACCGCCTGGTCGCCAGCTTCATTGCCGATGGCCACCACCTGCCAGATGACGTGCTCAAGGTGATGATCCGGGCCAAGGGCCTGGACCGCACCGTGCTGGTCAGCGATCTGGCCGGCATCGCGGGCCAACCGCCGGGCACTTACCATTCGATTGGCGGCTCGGTCGAGATCCTGGACGATGGGCGGATCGTCGTGGCGGGCCAGCGGCAGTTGTTGGCCGGAGCCTCGCGACCCCTGCACGAGGGCGTGGCCCGCTTGATGCACGTCTTAGAACTCGACTTGGAAGCCGCCTGGTTGGCCGCTTCGCTCCGCCCCCGCAAACTGTTGAACGAGATCGTCCCCTGGCAGACGCCCGGCGAGCCCGCCGACGGCGTGTTGCTTGAATGGGTGCCGGCCAAGGCGGCTGGCAGTCCGGGACGTGTGCGGATCAGGGAAACGTTTGTGGGCACCCGTCGCGTGGTGGCCCCAGCGGCATGAGCGAACTCGAGGCTTGGCGGGTCCGCGATGCGGCGGCCCTGATTCATCCCCAGCACGATCCGGCCGCCATCGCCCAGGGCCATGTCTGGGTCAGTGGCCAAGGGGCCACGCTGACCGATGCCGACGGTCGGGTGTTTTTGGACGGATTGGCCGGACTGTGGAATGTGCTGGCCGGCTACGATTGCCAACCCCTGGTGGAAGCCGCCACCCGCCAGCTTTCGATCTTGCCGTTTGCCAGCCTGTACGCCGGTAGCAGCCATCGCCCGGCGATTGAATTGGCCGAGTTGCTGGCCGAGGTGGCCTACCCGCGGATCAACAAGTTCTACTTCACGGGCAGCGGGGCCGAGGCCAACGAAGCGGCGTTCAAGGCCGCCTGGCTGTATTGGATCCGCCGAGGCCAGCCCAAGAAACGAACCATCGTGGCCCTTCGCGGCAGCTACCACGGGACGACACTCGCCACGGCGGCCGCCACCGGAGTGGATCGTTACAGCGAGGCCTTCGGGGGTCGCATTGCCGGTTTCGCCCATAGCCCCGGTTTCGATTCGCCCCAGGCCGACCGCCGATTGGCCGAAACGCTTGACCGGTTGGATCCAGCCACCGTGGCCGCCGTGATTGCCGAACCCGTGCAGGCCACGGCGGGAACCTGGGCCCCCGACCAAGACGTTTGGCCGGCGATTCAGACCGTCTGCCGCAGCCGCGATGTGCTGCTGATCCTTGATGAGGTCGTCACCGGCTGGGGGCGGATGGGCGATTGGTTCGCCCTCGGCGATAGGGGCATCGCGCCGGACTTGCTGACCATGGCCAAAGGGCTGACCAGCGGCTATCTCCCGCTGGGGGCGGTGGGTCTGGCCGATCCCATCGCCGAGGTTCTCGACCATGCCGCGGCCGGCGGACTTTGGCAACATGGGCAAACCGCCAGCGGTCACCCAGCGGCCTGTGCCGTGGCGCTGGCCCAAGGACGATTGCTCCGCAAGGGCCTCTTGCAGTCCGCGCGGCGCCTGGCGGCCGATCTCGAACGCCTCGCCAGCCGACTTGCCCAGCATCCCGGCGTTCTCGCGGTCCGCTGTGCGGGCGTGCTGGCCGGAATCGACGTCCAGGCCACAGACCCACCTGAACTGGTGGGCCTGCGATTGCGTCAAGCCATGAGTCGCCGCGGTCTGGTGACGCGGACTCGTGGGGCGACCATCCATCTGGCGCCTGCCCTGGTCACCACCGCGGAGCAACTCGCCGCGATGGTCGCCATCGTCGGCGACTCCATCGACGAAGTGGTTCGATAGGCCCCTACTGGGCTGGCATCTGATCCGGGTTTCGCAAGCACGAATCGCGGTAAACTCAACTCGAACAACATCTTATGACCGATCACCCATTTACCACCCGGGCGGAACTGAATTGTTTCACGTGAAACAATTGTTCAGTGATGTTGGACAGCGGGGTGGACCAGCGGTCGGCGAGCAACTGATCCTTGGGCAATACCGCAAACCAAACTCGTGGCACTGGTGGCTTGTCCACCAGTGTGTGGCGCAGTCGGAAAGACCGGCCTAAGTTGCTGCTGTTTCATGGGTTACGAGAACTTCATCCGAGGCATGGCAGGCGTTGTCCCGCACTGGTGGACACGCCACCAGTGCCACAAACGCCGTTCCTAAACGATTGCAGGAATGAGAAACCTTGATTGGGTGCGAAGGCCGGCCCGCTGAGCATTCG
>JBJHDE010000718.1:0-2714 GCA_050486385.1 Planctomycetales bacterium
CACCGCGAGGCGGAGGGGGTGAAGCTCAGCATCGCCACCATGTTCCTCACCATGGGCGACCACAGCGGCACCCACGTCGATGCGCCGATCCACTTCGACGACGCGGCGGATGCGGTCACCATCGACGAGGCCAGGTAGCAGGGCATTGACCCTGATGCCGTCGGGACCGAGTTCCTTGGCAAGCGACTTGGTGAAGCCTACGACCGCCCATTTGGAGGCGGCATACGGCGTACGCAGAGCAAAACCCAAACGCCCCGCCGGCGGCAGCGGCCGAAGCCCGCGACGAGCTTCGTGAACCGTTGGCCCGCCTACAGGGGCGTCAATACGGTGTAATCAAATTCAACGGGCGTCCTCTGACCCAAGACGTTCAGCTCCACGGTCACGCGACCGCTTCGCTCGTCAATCTTGAGCACTTCGCCCTCAAAGCCCTCGAAGTTGCCCGCGGTCACGCGGACCCGGTCACCCAGCTTGAACTTGATGTTCAGCTTGATGCCCTCGTCCTGTTTGCCGGGATCTTCTTCCAAGGGCTTGTCGAGATCGAGCAGGCGATTGACTTCGTGCGGCTGCAGGGCCACGGGCTTGCCGCCCGAACCGGTAAAATCGCCCACGCCGGGCGTCTCGCGGATCAGGAACCAGGTGTCCTCGTTGATCTCCATGTGGACCACGATGTAGCCCGGATAGAGCTTCCGCTTGACGATCCGCTGCTTGTGGGTCCGGGGGTTGATCTCGCGGACCCGCTCGACGGGCACCAAGATCCGTTCGACGTACTGTTCCAGCCCCAGAATCTTGACCCGCCGCTCCAGGGCGTCGGCAATCGAGTTCTCGCGATTGCTGGCGACCTTGAGGATGTACCAATCTTTGTCGGGATGCTCGTCGCTTTCCGCTGCGCTACTGCCGTTGGTGTCGGGCTCGTCGTCGCGACCACCCGGCAGAATGTCCTCGGGCCGTGGCGCCGGAGCGGCGTCGGCTTTGTCGGGGCCGCCAAGAATGCGGTCGCGGTCGATATGGTCGTCCGGCAAGTTCATAGCTAGCAGCCCGGGCTCCGGGTGGACCGAAACTCAAGCAACGCCTTTGGTTCGACCGGCGGCTCCCACGGCGACCGAGTTGGCCAACGGCGGGAGCATCAGGTCCAGGGATGGATACGTTTTCAACTTCCAGGCCGAAAAACGGCCTGCCGAGGGCCTTGGGGCCCAATTTCCCCGAGCGGCGCGTGGCTCACCCGGGAAAGACCATTTGTCAGCCGCCGGTCTCCGTCGCGCCGCTTTCGAGCACGCCCAGACCCGTGAACACTGTCCGCCAGACGATGTCGTAGCAGAAGAGGATCACGGCCAGCAGAAACATGACGACCAACACCACAATCGTGCCCCGGATCAGCTCGCCACGGCTGGGCCAGGAGACCTTTTTCAACTCGGCTTCCGAGGCGATCAAAAAGTCGGCAAAGCCGGGAAAGTGGACCATGCGAAAGGCAAACTGTAAGCCCAGCACCAGCACGACAAACGACACCGTGTACTGGGTGACCAGCTCGGTGCCGCGGAGGGCCCCGAACAATGACCAACTGCCAAACAGCACCCAGGCGGCGATGACGCCCCCGGTGGTCTGGCGAATCAGCTTGCCCTGGTTCCGCTTGTACAAGTCAAAGCGGAACAGGTTGCCGAAGAACGAAACATCGCTCAGTTCGTTTGCCGTCGTTGCTGCCATGGGACCCTTGATCCGTTGCTTTTCAGCCAAACGCCCCGCGGGCGATTGCGCCTTCGTCCTTGAAGCCCCCGGCCGTCCGTTGACCGGGCAGAAATTCGCGCGGTTTGGTTCCCGTCATTGTGCCGCCGGTCGGCCTGATCACCGTCGTCCAAGAGACTAAGGACGCGGGCGATCCAGCCGTTGGTGGGCAGGTGACGGGGGGCCTCTCCAGGATGGTTTCGCTCACTCAGTGTGTTGATCGCTGGGACTCGAAGCAGGGGCGGTGGGACTCGAACTCACAACCCCCGGTTTTGGAGACCGGTGCTCTGCCAATTGAGCTACGCCCCTGTAGGGAGTGGCCGCAGCGAAACGAAGACGATACCGCGCCGCCCGAGAAACCGCAAGCGTACCGCGGAAAAAAGGCCGGTGCTCTTCAGCGAAAACGGCGGCTCGGGGCCGAGAAGGGCTCGACCGCGAGCCGCCGCGAAAAACACGACTCAGGCGTCAGGCCGGGGCCTGCTCACTTGAGAATCTTGGTCACAATGCCCGAGCCCACCGTGCGACCACCCTCGCGGATGGCGAACCGCACGCCTTCGTCCATGGCGATCGGGCTGATCAGCTCCACCTTGAGCCTGACGTTCTCGCCCGGCATACACATTTCGGCCCCACCCAGCAAGGTGACCGAGCCGGTCACGTCGGTGGTGCGGAAGTAGAACTGCGGGCGGTAGCCGCTGAAGAAGGGGGTCTTGCGGCCGCCTTCCTCTTGGCTCAGGACGTAGACTTCGGCTTCGAAATCGGTGTGGGGGGTGATGCTGCCAGGCTTGGCGAGCACTTGGCCCCGCTCGATGTCTTCACGCTTGATGCCACGGAGCAGACAGCCGACGTTGTCGCCCGCCTGACCGAGGTCGAGGGTCTTGTTGAACATCTCGACGCCGGTGACGGTGGTCTTCCGCGAGGCTTCGGTGAAGCCGATGACCTCGATTTCCTCACCGACCTTGACGATGCCCCGCTCGATCCGGCCGGTGGCCACGGTGCCA
>JBJHDE010000719.1:0-2713 GCA_050486385.1 Planctomycetales bacterium
CTCATCCCAGCGCGATTCGATTTCCGACAGGCGGCCCTCGAAGCCGGCCAAGCCCGACGAACCCTGCCACGAAGCATCGCGGTCGCCAATCAAGCTCTCGAAGTACACGTCTTCGGCCGGGGCCTCCGTGGGATCGGTGTCGTCGGGACGACGCAGCACCAACGACAGCACACCCTTGGATTCGCCGAGCGCCAGCTTGTTGGCATCGTCGGGGCGGACCATCAGGGTCACGTGCCGCAGCCGGGTCCCCTTGCGGGTGCCGCCGGTGATCTCCTGGGCATCGCTGGTGATGTTTTCACCCACGGCCAGCACCTTGACGCTGCGCAGCAGGGTCTTGGTGACCGACCGTTCGGGGCCGTACTTGTTGCCCTCTTCATCCTGCATCTGGAAGGTGACCGAGAACAGCACATCGACATAGTCGTTGGGATTGACCCAGCCACCCGCGGTGGTGGTATCGGCGGCCCGCACGCTCATGGCCCGATAGCCAGCTTCCAGCACACCGGCCATGCCGAAGGCATCGGTCAACTTGCGGGGGTCGATCGACTCGCCAGCCAGAATAGCGAAGCGGGTCATCCGTTCTTCCTTGCCACCGACCAGCTCGTTCAACTGCTCCGCGGTGAAGTGGTGGGTCGGGGTCATATCGCGGGGAAAGGGCTTGATGTCAAGCATCTCGCGGGTCAGCACCACCTGCCCGGGAATGTTTTGCTTGGCGACCACCACGCCGACCATCTCTTCGGCCTTGGCGACGGGTTGATTGTTCAGCGACAGGAACACCAGGGCTGCCGCACACAGGCCGAAGACCACGGCCAACAACAGGACAAGAACCGTTTTCGAACTCACAATGCACCTCCTCGAAGAATAGACGAGACCGAACCGGACACGGGCCGGCGGGATGACAGCCACGAAATCGACTGCCCTAAGCGAACATCACATGTTGTGTCGCCGCCAGGAAGAACTCCTGATGGAGACTGATGAGACTCACCACAAGAAACGCTCTTGGCGTTCATCACCCGCACAGACCTTGGGGTGGACCGCGGAAACCTGAACTTGGCAACGCACCCGACGGGGCCACAACAGCACCGCACGGATGGTTTCCAGAATCTCGACCCACGGCGGACCAACAACGAAGCGCTGGGACCGCCAGGTTGCGCTGTGCGAAAAGAGGCCGAAGTGGCCCGACGCAACCCACGAAGCTAAGCGTAATAGACGCTCAGGACTTTTGTCAAACATTTTTCACCGATAGGATTTAGGCGGGAGGTAGCAGTTTTCAGGATGCTGCTCGCGCCTGGTTGGGCACACTCATAGTGGTGCCACCCGTACAATCATCGAACTTGGTCGTCGTTTCGGTCGCCCGAGCCGACACCGGTGGACAGGTCTCCAGTGTCGTTCCGAAAAACTGAGGCAAGTCTCGGGAGAATCGAAAGTTGGCCGCATCGACCGCGGATTCGCGGCGACACGACCTCACCACACCCCAGGAATCAAACGATAACGCACTCGTTCAGCATACAATGAGTAGGCCGGGTCTTGCCGGAGCAAGCGTTCCTCGGCCAACAGCCTTGGGACCTGGAGGCCCCAACATGTTCCATAGATGAGCAAAATTGATGCCGAAGGGTTGGCGAGTAAAAATGCCACATGCACCGCCAAGTACCCCGCGTACATCGGATGCCGCACCATCGCGTAGGGTCCGGCCTGAACGATACCGCGATTGGCGGGCACGCACCCCAGGCTTCGCCCCAACGTGAGCTTGGCCCACACTGAAAATGCCGTTCCGAACAAAAGCATCGCCGCACACACGGCGGCTGGCACCAGCGGCTGAAAGGCGTCGGCCGGTGGATAAACCAACAGCGGCAAGCCAGTGGCCCCCAGCGCCACGATCCACTCGTCGAACCGTAGCGACAACGCTTTAGCCCGCCGCCGGGTGATCAACAGAACCACCACGGCCCCTTCGGCCAGCAACAGCAAACCAATAATCGTTCCTAGCAGCACCTCGGTGGCATCAAGCAGGGCCGCGATGTGCCGCTGCACGAACAGGGCCCACAGCACGAGCACCACGCCCAATTCGACCGAATCAAGCACCCGCGCCCGCCGCGTGGCGGACCAGGGCTCTCTCTCTGGGTGACTCTCGACTGGGGCACTCACCGAGGGAGAGTGCGTGGAATGTGATGGGTCAATGGAACCTGATCCCCTACGCATCATGGCCGGACGTCGAGCCAGCCCAACCACAGGGCCGTCGCAATCACCCCAACGGCCAACATGGCCCCAAATGGAATGGCCCGCCGTCGCCGCTGACCATCGAGCACCTCTTCGATATTCTCTTCTGCGCTGAGATACCGCCAAAACGCGACGACGCGGTACCACAGAATCCGCATGTTTTGCCAAGTCTCCTGGGCCGTGCCGTGGTAGATGATCTTGGCGACACTCGCCACGCCGGCCGCCAGGCAACTGGCCAGAAAGACAATCAAGGTGAGTTCCAGCCCCAGCCAGGCCCCGATGGCGCTGATCAGCTTGACGTCGGCGGAACTCATGCCGCCCATCATGTAGGGCACCACCAGCACGATGAAGCCGCAGGCCACCCCGGCCAGACTGGCCCGCACGCCCTCGATGACCGGGGCGTCGAGCCAGGCACTGACGACGGCGTGAAACACGACGCCCGCCACCAGCAACGGCACGGTGATGACGTTGTAGACTTTGAGCTTCCAGACGTCGGTCGTGG
>JBJHDE010000720.1:0-2707 GCA_050486385.1 Planctomycetales bacterium
CAGCTTCCAGCTTGTCGCGCAGACTCTTGATGTGGACGTCGATCGTGCGGTCCAGGCTCAGGGCGTCCTCGCCCAGCGCCGCGTTCATCAGGTCCTGCCGACTGAAGGCCCGCCCCGGCTGCCGAACAAATGCCAGCAGCAGGCGAAACTCCGTGGGCGTCAGCACCAGATCGCGACCGTCGATCGTGGCCCGGTGCCGCACCCGGTCGATCGACAACCCGGCATGCTCGATCCGCTCGTGCGACTCGCCCGGGCGGCCGCGCCGCAGCAACGCCCGAATCCGCTGGATCAGCGGTTGCACGCGGAATGGCTTGGTAACGTAGTCATCGGCCCCGCACTGAAAGCCGCTGACCTCGTCGTGCTCCTGGTCCTTGGCCGTCAGCATCAGCACCGGAGTCTGGCGGGTGTCGGGGTGCTCGCGGAGCTGCCGACAGACTTCGTAGCCACCCAGTACCGGCAGCATCAGGTCCAAGATGACCAGATCGGGGGCCAGGGTCTTGGCCTTGACCAGCCCGGCGGCCCCATCGTTGGCCGTGACGCACTCGAACCCTTCCTTGGTCAGGTTGTAGGTAAGCACTTCGCGGAGCGAGGGCTCATCCTCGACGAGCAAGACAAGAGGACGATTCATGCCAGCCTGGGGATGGTGGAAGGCCGGGCCCTGGCGACTTTCCCTGAGCGAAAGAGACCGGTGACCAACGAGGAAGCCCTCGCTGCGCCTGATGGATTCCGTCGGAACCAGGTTCCACGGTCTTTCACTGGGGGGATCCGTCGGGACGCGGCTACGAGCGGTCGTGGCGAATGATCTCGCCGTCAACCAGGAACACCACATACTCGGCGATATTCGAAGCGTGATCGGCCACCCGCTCAATATATCGGGTGGCTGAAAACAGTTGCAAAGCGGGCCGCACCTTCTGCGGCGATTTCTCCATCTGACTGATCAGGGTCTCGATGAGTTCGTCGTTGAGGCGATCGACCTCATCATCGCGGAGACAGACCTCGCGGGCCAACCGGCCGTCCATCGCCACGAAGGCGTCGATCGCACGCGAGAGCATTCCCAGGGCCACGGCCGCCATGTGATGCAACTTGGGCGGCGTTTCCAAGGGCGGGCCCTTGGCCAGCTCGTCGGCCCGCTCGGCCAGGTTGACGCCAAAGTCGGCCACGCGTTCCAGCTCGCTGGCAATCTTGTGGACCGCGGCCACGCGGCGGAGATCGCGACCGCTGGGCTTGTAGCGTTCAAGCAGGCCGAAGCACTCGTTCTCGATGGTCACATCCCAGCGATCAATCTGTTCTTCATAATCCAGCAGCCGACGATTCACCTCGGCGTTGGGCTTCTGCAAATGTTCGACGGAGTCGCGAATGGTCTCCTCGACCAGGGCGGCCATCGACAGCACCCCGCGCTGCAAGCGTTGCAGCTCCTCGCTCAAGCTCATAGGTCCGCGTCACTATTCCAAACCCGCCGGGGTGGGTGGCCGGGGCGAGCCAATGTTTCGGGGGAAGGGAGCCGGCGGACAAGCCCAAAGGCCGCACTCCGCCAAGCCGAGGGTCAGGCCATCCGACGGCCCGGCCCTCCAGCATTCAGAATAGCCGCTGCCGAGGGTCTTCCACAAGCAACGCCCGACGGGTTGGCCAAGCGACCCCGGTTCTTTCGAGGGGGAAAGGCTTGGCCGCGGTCAGGCGTCTCGGGGGTGGGGTGGTTTCCACCGTCGGAGGAGTGAATAGCCGCTACGTTCCGGACGACCGCTCAACTCGGGCGATTCAATGCACCTAAACACCCCAGATTGCCCAATTTGAGCCGTTCGTTTGTTGCGTTATAGTCGAACCTAGAGCACCGGCGCGTCAACGCGGCCACGGGGTATGGCCGATGGAGAATAACGGCGCGGCGCGCGTTCCCTCCACAACTCCCTCACGCCGCTGGCCTCGGGGATTGGATCGATTTATGGCTGCAACCGTCGGAAAGAATCTTGGCAGTCGCGAGCTGCTCGCCCAGATCAAGCCGTTCCGTCAGACCGACAACTGGCGGAATCTGCTGTACATTGGCCAAGAGTGGCTCACGGCCGCCTTGGTGCTGGGCGTGACGATCACGATTCTGCACAATGCCACGGCCTGGGGCCTGCACTGGAGTGCGGCCGTGGGGGTGTGGTTCTTGGGAGCGCTATTGATCGGCGTCGTGCAACACCGCTTGGCCGGCCTGGGCCACGAAGGCGCCCACTACATCCTGTTCCGCAATCGTAAGTGGAACGAAGTGGCCAGCGACCTGTTCTGCATGTTCCCGCTGTTTGCCACGACCGAGCAGTATCGGCTGATCCACCTGGGACACCACCAGTACGTCAACGACTGGGAGCGGGACCCCGAACTCACCAATCTGGGGAAGACCCGGATGATGGATCGCTTCCCGATGACGCGATCGCAGTTCATTTACAACTTCTTCGTCAAGCTGTTTTGGCCGCCCAATTCGCTGCGGTACATCTGGGACAACATCTACGTCACCGTGTTGGGCAAGGGCGTGCATCCCTACGGCCCGGGTGGCGGCAACACCAAGGCCCCCGAGGTCCTGGGCTTCCGCCTGACCAGCCTGTTGGGCTTTGGCTTTGTGATGGCCCTGGTTGCGGGCATGCGGCTGCTGTGCGTGTACTTTCCGCAGGAGCTGTGGCTGCAGTTTGTCGTGCCGGCGGCGGCCGTCGCCTTGGCCTCGGCCGTGGTGTATACG
>JBJHDE010000721.1:0-2696 GCA_050486385.1 Planctomycetales bacterium
GTTGGATGCCGTCAAGATTTTGCCGGTCAGCCGCATCAACGACAGCTCGTACCTGCAACGGTTTCAGCTCGAGGCGCGGGCGATCGCCTCGCTGGACCATCCCAACATCATTCGGGTGTGGGATATCGGCAACGAGGGCAACGTGCATTACATGTGCATGGAGTACCTCGAAGGCGAAGACCTGGAGCGGCTGGTCAAGCGGAATGGGCCGCTTTCGCCGCGGGAGGCCGGCCAGTATATCCGTCAAGCGGCCGCCGGCTTGGCCCACGCACATCAGCGGGGCATGATCCATCGCGATATTAAGCCGGGCAACCTGTTCCGCGATCAAAGCGGTTCGATCAAGGTGCTCGATCTCGGGCTGGCCCGGCTGACCGGGGATGAAAAGAGCCTGACCGTTCAGCACAACGAAAAGGTGCTGGGCACGGCCGACTACCTGTCACCCGAACAAGCCCTCAACAGCCACGCGGTCGATCACCGCACGGATTTGTATTCGCTGGGTTGCACGCTGTATTATTTGCTGACCGGACGCCCGCCGTTTCCTGATGGGACGTTGGCTCAGCGGCTGATGAAGCACCAGGTGGAAGAGCCGGTCCCCGAGTCGGAGTTCCGGGATGATGTGCCCGAGGCCCTGCTGGCGATTCGCCAGCGGTTGACGGCCAAGAATCCCGACCATCGCTTTCAGACGGCCCAAGAGGTGCAACGGGCCCTGAGCGATTGGCTTGAGGGTCGGGTCGATGACTCCGCCGCGAGTTTCTCGTCGGTGGGCGGCGCCCGCACCGAAGAGGGTACCGTGGCCATCCGCCGCGAGGACACGACGGTGACCGGCTCGTCGGAGTCGGCGGTGGCCGTGGCCGACTTTGCCGTGGATGCCAATCGCTCGGCGGTCCGGCGGGGCCCGCGATCTTCGGTCAGTGGTACGCGGACCAGTCCACCGGCCCAGCAACCTCCCGTATGGTGGCAGCAACGCAGTGTGCAGGCCATTTCGGCGGTGGTTGGCATTGTGATTCTGGCGGGCGTGGCCCTGCTGGCCCTGCCCGGCGGTGGTGGCCGAGACCCGGCCACGACCTCAGACAATGGCAACGGTGCCGATCGGATGGCCGACGCCACAAACTTTATGCGGTTTTCGGGCCTGCCGTTGGGCAATCGCTTTACCCTGTACGATTTCGAAGTCCCGCAGGCTGGCTCGTACCGGCTGACCTTGCACGTGCTGAACGCCCCCGATCGACTGGCCGTGCGGACCACGCTGGGAGATACCGAAATCGGCCAGTTGACGGCGGTCGGGGATGTCGAGGGCAATTCCGGCTGGACCCAGGACCTGGGCGTCCACAACGTCTCGCCCAGCAGCGAGATCACCGTCGAGACCCTCTGGGCCCCAGCCACCGGCCTGCTGCCCGAAAGCGACCTGCGGTTCGGGCATTGGTACGCGATGGGACCCTTCCCGCATTCCGGCCATGGCGACTTTGGCCGTACCAAGTATCCGCCCGAGGAAGGGCCGATCAACCTGGAAGACGAGTTTGTCGGCAAGCGGGACCGCGAGATCAAGTGGAATCGCAAGGACAACCTGGAAGACAACCGGACCCACCAATTGAGAGGCCGATTCAGTCAGGACTCGCAGCTCAACGAAAACATCACCTACTACTTCTACCGCGAAATCCACGCCGAGCGGGCCGGCAAGTTTGTCGTGAGCATCGCCCGGGATGACACCTTCGCGCTGTTTCTCAATGGCGAGCGGATTGCCATGAATGGCCAGAACGGCGGCCTCAACGACCGCGAGCGGATCGACGCCACACTGAACCTCAAGGCCGGCAAGAACGACCTGCTGCTGAAGATTGGCCAGGGTGGTGGAGAGTGGGGCTTTGGCTTCTTCCGCGGCGGCAACCAAAGCGGCTCGCGGCGGGTGGCTCCCGGCGAGTTCGATTTCGGCATCGCCTACGAACCCGCCCGGTGAGCGGCCGACCCCCACACAATTGAGTGAACCGCCTCGGCGACGTGTGCGTTCTCTCTGGTAGAACCCCCACGAATGCCTCTCCGCGGGCGCTCTATGAGTTCCTCCCCCATTGCTACCTCGCGTCGTCCTGCCTCAGGCCTGTTGAGCCGGCTCGGTCGCAGCCTGACGCGGCTGTCAGTCACGCAGGCCGGTGTCTGCTATCTGCTGGTGGTCGTGTTTATTGGGGGAGCCGCCTTCCTGCAGCAGCTCAACCTGTTGCTGCTGCTGTTGGGCCTGCTGATCGGCGTCGGCGTCATCAACCTGGCCTGTGTCACCACCATCCTGCGACCCGCCCGGCTGGTCCGCCGGGTGCCCGAGCGGCTGGTGGCGGGTGACCCGCTGATCGTCACGCTCGAGCTGACCAACCGCGGACGCTGGACCAACCTGTGGGCGGTGTCCTGCCAGGATCATCTGCAATTGCAGGGGGTCCGTTCGGGACGCTCGCGGTTTGATCCGCGGGTGCTGTTTGTCAGTGTGCCCCGCGGGGCCAGCCGGGTGGGTTACTACCGCGGCCAGCTTCTGCGGCGTGGGCTGTACGACTTTGGCCCGCTGGTCATGAGCACGAGTTTTCCCTTTGGCCTGTTTCGTTACCGGATGGAGATCCCCGATCGACACACGTTGCTGGTCTATCCCCAAATGGGCAACCTGACCCCAGCCTGGACGCGGCTCAGTCGGCGGGCGCTCGATCCACGGACGGCACGGGCCACCC
>JBJHDE010000722.1:0-2686 GCA_050486385.1 Planctomycetales bacterium
GGATGCGGACGATCTCGGGCACGTCCACCTCGCCGTCGCGGATGACCTCGAAGTAGTCGATCTGGTCCCGGGTGTGCAGGGTGAGCTGGAAGTTGACGACAAACGGATCGCCCGGCCCCGCCGAAAACGTGGCCCCTGGCGGTTGGCCGTTGACCTGCGGCAGCAACAACGGACCGTTTGTGACGATGGTCTGCCCGCGGGCCACCGACGACCACCATTTCTCGTAAGTGAATTCCCCATCCAGATGCGCATACACCCGGTTGTAGCCGGCCGGATTGGCAACCACACCGGACCCGCTGCCAGCGGTGGGCGGCAGTTGGAGCCCGGCCTCCAGCATCTGGAAGTACAGGTGTTGCAGCCAGCGGCCGTAGCCGTGGACTCCGCCCCAGCGGTTCTCGTCGCGGGGTCGGCCCTCGGGCGCTCGACGGAAGGTCAGGCCGTCGCGGCCGAAGTCCCGCGGGGCGATTCCGACCGAACGGACGATGCCCAGGCCCAGCCACAGGGGGGTGTCTTCCCAACTGGGCTTGGACAGGTCGATCCAGCCCTGGCCATCGCGGCGGGCTTCCATCAGTAAATCCAGTACGTCGGCCCGGCTGGCATCTTTCGGCAAGTGCCACCGCTGGCCGTGGTTGATCAACGTCAGAATGCCGCCGTGTTCGGGCAGGGTCTGGGTGTTGAATGTCCCGATCCGTCCGCCGAACTCGGTCGTCTGCACGCGTTCGCCGGGCGGGGCTTCGCCAGGAGTGTTGATTGGATAGGTGACCAACGGCGCCAGGCGAAGCTGCTCGGCCGCCATCACCAGCGGGGTCTCGCGTTCGGGTCGATGCAGGTCCAGGTCGCCGCCGTACCAGCCCAAAGTGGCCAGATCGGCGATCCGCGGCATCGTGACCTGTTTCTGGTCCTTGGCGTTGGGATTGATCGTGAAATGCCCAAAGCGATAGGGGTACTCGGGCCCACACTCGATCTCGAACAGATAGTTGCCCCGGGGCAGGGCCATGGCCACGCTGCCCGGCACGGTTGAGTGGTCCATCCAGAAAGGCAACCGCGGCAGTTTACGAGGCCGTTTGGCCTGGTTGGTCAAGTGCAGTCGGTAGGGGATAGGTTGGCCGGTGGCCTCGTCGACGACGGTCAGCGTCAACTCGCCGCCCTGGCCAAAGGCCTCGCCGCTGTCCCAGAGCGGCAGCAAGCCCAGCATGACCGTTCCTACCAGCACCATCCGTCCAATTCGGGTCCGCATCAGGGCGATCCTTCGATTCGTGTCACGTGTTCCGGCTGTTCGCCACAGGCCGATGCCGGCCAGTTCGGCGGGGCAAGGCGTTTCGCCCCCCAGCCGATTCCTCGCCCGCGGAGCGATCAGGCCCCGATCACCGGCGTCAACAGCCCAGGGATTTGCAGGTCTTATGCCACTCTAGCTCGCCGCCGCCGGGTGTCAGGTGACCACCGGGAAATCGAATGGCGGCGACGGATCCTTTCGAGAACTTTTGGGGCGACTGGGTGGGATCGCTCACCAGCCAGGCGACCAGGTGGCTCACATCGGGGGCATGTCCGACCCAGGCGATCTCGTCGCTGGTGAATTGTCGGGTGACGGTCAGGGCGGCCTCGGCGTCGCTGCCGGGCATGAGGGCATCGAGGGCCATCAGCGAGGGAGTGCGTTCCAGGGCCTCGACCAGCAGTTCCGCCGTCTGGACGCAGCGGACGTAGGGGCTGGTCAGCACCATCTGCGGTCGCAGGCCCTCTTCGACCAGCTTGGCCGCCAGACAGGCAAAGCGGCTCCGCCCCTCGTCGGTTAATGGGCGTTGCGAGTCGTCGGGCCAACGCGGGTCGCCGAAATGTCCAGCCAAGGCGTGGCGAACCACATAAAGTCGCATCGGTCACCTCCCGAAAGGTGTGTCATCGGCATCGCCACAGCAGTTCGTCATCCAGCGCCAGCGACCGTCGCTGCTCGGCGATCTCGGTAAAGTAACGTCGGGCGTCCTCGGGATACCCCGCTGTGGCTCGCAGTCCGGGGACCCGAAGTTGCCAGAACCGGTTGAAGGCCAGCATCGCGACTTCGCGCAGATACTTGGCCGCCATCGAGGCCAGGCCCACCGGCAAGAATCGCTCGCCACCGGCCGCGAAGCGGGCCGCCACCGAGTGGTCGCCATTCTGCCAATGATACTCGCTCAGCGCGCGGGATTCACGCCGCGCAACGAACCAACTGTCGGGAAACCCATGCTGCAACACCCCGGCATAGCGATTGCGTCCCCCGTGCTTGTCGCACACCAGCAGAGCGTGCTGGGCCCGCGATGTCTCGAAGGTCGCTTGAAAGACCTGGCTGGCCAGTTCGATGGTCACCCGCGACAGCAGCTCGCCCTTACTACCGGCGATGGCGACAAGCTGATTGAACTCTTGGGGAAACAGCAGCCGTGCCCGCCAGTCGAGCAGCTCGACGCGGCAAGCCGCACAGGCCTGGGTGAAGGCCCCCGCGGCGGCCGTCACATCGTGCTCCGCCAGCGTGGGCCGCAGCGCCTCGGACAGATCCCCCAGTCCCAGATGCAGGCCGGCCAACGCCAGCGGACAGCTCACGTGCCGTTGCCAGAGGTTGGCCGGTTCGTCAGTCGTGGCCCCCAATCCACACGACATCGCCCACACGCCCCGCTCCAAGGCCGCACGTCCGCCGGAACGATCGTCCGACCGTTCCTCGGAG
>JBJHDE010000723.1:0-2681 GCA_050486385.1 Planctomycetales bacterium
ACTGCGGTGGTATAGTATGGAATTGTCGACTTGGATTTGTCAAGCTGAGAAACGAGTTGCGACGGAGCGATGCCCGGATCCCATTGCGACATCGCATAAGGCTCGGGTGCTCTGCCACGGTCTTCGCAATCCCGATGCTACCCGCCCCAAACGGCCTCTGCAATCTCCTTGCCCGCAAAACGGGGGGCCGGTTTCTCGACCAGTTGGCCCATGTCTGCGAGGTGTCGAGTGACCGCAGTCGCTTGAGGTGAATTCGACGGTAGTTACCCCGAGAAACTCCCTTCACAGATTCAACGCGGCCCGCAGGGCGTCGTCCACCGCCGTGAGGGTCTGAGGCGATAAGCTCCCGATGATCCGTTGCACGTCCTGTTGGCGGACAGTGAACAGGTTGTTGCACTTGACGACCGATGGACCGTGCAATCCAGACGAGGCGCCGTCGGGCGTGGAGGGATCGACGAACACCTGCGTCGGTTCCGAGGCGTGTCGCACGTTGCCCGAAATCATCGCCACAACGGTGTTGGTCAACCGCCGATTATCTCGGTCGTGCTGCACGACCAGCGCGGGCCGGTTCTTCCCTCGCCCGCCGTCGGCAAAAGGAAACTCGACGATGACGATGTCGCCCCGCTTCATGGTTGATAAGACGCAAGCAGGGGATCATCCGCGTCGTCGTCGCTCATGACCTGATCGACCAACCGGTAGGCTTCCCGTGGATCGAAGTCGCCCGCGACGGCGCGGCACATCTTTTGGTACTGCTCGGGCGAGATCAGGATAAACCTCTGACCAGTCGCTGAATCAACAACTTCCACGGGACCGCCGGCTTTGGCGGCCTCGTGGAGGTTCGGGCTGGAAATTTCGATTCGCACCATCATGCTCAATCCTAGGTCAGCGGGCGGGGACTCGGCAAGCGAACCGCGGGGCAACTCCAACGACGGTCCCAGGTTTCTGCGAGAACCCAAGAACCGGCCTCCGACAGTAGGCTTCGGGCGATGCGACCGAAGCCTTTTCGTCGAATGACCAAGCTCAGCCGATCCGCCACTGATCGGCACAGCGGGCGACCTACGGCGATGGTGGACAATCCGTCCGGCTCACTCGAAGCCGGCGTCCTTGAGGGCCCGACGGACGTTCCGCCAGTGGTCGCGGGCGGAGGTCTGCATGCCGGTGGTCGTGCGGAGCAACTCGGTGTGGAGTTGTTCGAGCGATTCGTTCGCCTGCCGCTCGGCCTGCTCGGCGGCGTTCCAGGCGGCTTGGGCCTCGGGCGTTCCGTTGCCGATGCGATAGCGGCCCACCAGCCGCTCGCGAAGCAGGTCGTTGAGCTGACACAGCCGCTCGATCTCGTCACGGAGCAAGTCGAGCTGGTCCTGCTGCAAGCGGCTCACCAGCCGCATGGTCAGGGCCATCTGCTGGTAGTGGTCGAACACGCGGGCCTGGAAGCGGCCAATCTCGCCAACCAATTGGCCAACGGCCTTTTGATCGGCCGTCAACGCCCGGGGCGGCGTGTCACTGGGTTCCTCGACCGGGGGCGAGGGCTCGGCGTCGCTGGGTTGCTCGGCCTCCGTAATCTCGGGTTCCACCGCCACCGGGGCCTGCGGCCGCAAGGCGGGGTCCGACAAATCCTTGGCCACCAGCGTCTGGCTGAGGGCCTCGGTGGGCTGGGTCGCCTGCGAGGCGCGATCACTCTCGACCAGGCTGGCCACATCGTCGCTGGAGTGGGCCGCGGGCCTGGGCTGTTGGGCGGGCCGCGACTTCTTGGCGGGCTTGGGCTTGACTTCGGCCTTGGCTTGCGTTTCCGACTTGGCCGGCGCAGGCGCTTCGTCCTCGGACGAGCGACGTCGGCCTTGGGCCATTTGCTGGGCCCAGCTCAAAAACAGGCCGATCTTCTCGTCGTCGCCGCTGCTGGGTTCCGTCTCGTTGTTGTTGTTGTCGGTTTGAATGGTTGTCAGCCCGGCCAGGGTGTCGACGAATTCTGGTGTCTCGCGGTCTCGCATCACGTCCTCGCGGGCCTCGCGGATCACCTCCTCGGCGCGTTGATGAACCGTCGAGCGGAGGTCGTCGGGTTGATAAACGGCTACAAAGGTCAAGGGCCCCACGGTCAGCTTGTCGCCCGGATGCAAAGCCGCCTCGAGCACCCGCTCGCCATTGATCAGGGTCCCGTTGGAACTGTTCAGATCCTTGACCCACAGCGACGAGTCTCGATGCGTCAGCGTGCAGTGATGCCGACTGACCAGCGGGTGACTGATGACCAATCCTTGGCCGGGCTCGCGGCCGATGGATAACGGCAAACGGATCGCCATCTCCTGGCGGGTCGCTTGACCCTCCACGAGCAAGAGCTTGGGCTGGCGCGATTTCTTGCGTGCCATCCAAGGCGGCAATCCGCGACGCCCGCGAGGGGGGCTCGGAACCGAGTCCACGGCGACAGTCTCCCTAGGCTAATCGTGACACGACGAGCAAACCCGCTGCAACCGCCTATTCGGCGGGCTTCGATGCCTGCCGACGAGCGGCACATCCTGGCGAGTTTTCTCCACCCACCCAAGACGTTTGGGGGCGACTGCCCCGTTTGGCCGAGATCGGACGCGATCGCGACCCCTCAATCTTACTCAATGATTTGGCATTTTGTTGGACTGGCCGCCACAAGCCGTTCCGCCGCGACGGATTCCCATCAAGCCCGCCAGGCAGGGCCGCCC
>JBJHDE010000724.1:0-2680 GCA_050486385.1 Planctomycetales bacterium
ATGGCATCCTCCTATTGGAGGATGCCACGGGACATTTCTATTGGTCGCTTAAGGGGACATTTCTAATGGCGCGTTACACCCCCGGTCTGAGGTCACATGCCGGAGGGCCTTGGAAGGCTGGATCAGCGATCTCCTGAGCCGGAGGCTTGCCGGTCGGTGGAGCGTTGGGGACCGACCGCGGCGGGCGGCTGGTCGCCGGCGGTGTAGGCCCCGACGCCTTCGAGCAGTCCACCGGGAGTGGCCGGGGCGAAGTAGGGCCAGGGTTTCTGGCCTTCTTGGATTAGCGGGACCCGGTCGACTTCGGTGTTCCCCTCGGGAACGCCACGCAGGTTGACGCACACGTTGCCTTGAAGGGTGATCTTGTCGGCCACGCCCCGTTCGGGCTGAAACAGGGTGCGCGGCTCGCTCGCCGGGGCGACGAAGATGTTGTCGCGGACGACCCAGCCATCGAGCCGCTCGGCGGCGTAGGCATCGATCAATCGTCCCGACCGCTCGCCGGCTTCGGCGCAGAAGACCGTGTTGTTGTAAACGTGGATGTTCTCGGCCAATCCCTGATTCATCCACACAAATGCCCGATCGATGTTCTCGACCACGTTGTGATGAATCCAGATGGGGCCGTGATTGCGGCCGCCATGATGGGTATAGACCCGGCCACCGGTCTTTTCGATGCGGATCCAGTTGTGGCTGACCCGCAGGTGATTGCGTGGGCCTTCGATGGTGTAGCTATCGGTCAGGATGTTGTGGTGGATCCAGAAGGTGTACTCGACGTCGCGTTCGTTGGGATCGGCCCCCTGGCCACCCTTGGGGACCGAGATGCAGCGGTTGCACAGGTTGTGATCGATCTCGACGCCGTATTCGTTGTCGTGGGCGCTCTCGATGGAGAAGCCGCCGACGACTTCGATCACATTGTTGTCGATCCGCACGTTCTCGTGGCCGCCACCTTTGTAGCCGTAGCCGCCGCCTTCGGTCGACAGAATGTCGTTGTTGTGAATCCGCGAGTCTTTGATCCAGACGGTACGAATCAGGCCGTTGTGGTAGCCAAACTTTTCGGTGCTGGCGTTCTCAAGGCGGGAGTGGGCGATCTCGCATTCCCGGGAGTGTTCCAGGTGGATGCCGGCCCAGCGAAAGTCGTGGACATGCAGATGGGTCAGCCGGACCTGCTGGCAGCCTTTTCCGATCAGGCCGCCGGTGATCCGTCGTTCGGCCGGACTGGCCAGGGCCAGGTGTGTGACGGTCACGTTGCGACTGCGTTCCAGGGCGATCAGGTATTCGCCAACGGGGTTGTCGCGGCGCGGATCGTCGACCAGGGGCCAATCGTTCGAGGCCACAATCCGCGTGGCCTCGGGGCCTTGATGGCCAGCACCGCGAATGGTGATGCCGTTCTTGGGCCGTGCCGTCGAGGTGGCCACAAAGCGGCCCGGTCCGATTTGAATGGTATGTTCGCCAGCGGGGACCTGTTCGCAGGCGTAGGCCAGCGAGGCCCAGGCCGCCGCGGCGGAACGGCCATCGCGGCCGGCTTCGTCGCGACCCTCGGTGCTGACGTGAAACACATCGGCCTCAAGCACGCTGGCTGAGCTGCCCAGCAGGACACCCGCCAATAACCATAGCCCAAGAGATTTCTGCCCCGTCACGGTAATGCTCCTTAGTTGGCAGTTTAGGTGCCAGGCGCCGGCCCGCGGAAATCGGAAGTCGAATCGCGGCCTGGCATACAAACGCCCCGATTCCGCCCATCCGACCGGTGCGGGTCGGAACGGAATCGGGACGTCGCAAGTGATTGACCGAAAACTCGCCCGGGTTACGCCGAGGCGAGTTTCTCGCGGACCCGTTCGAGCAGCCGCTTGGTGGCCTTGATGCCCTCGGGCTCGGAGAGTTTCCCGCCGCCGTACTCGATGCCCACGTAGCCGTGGTAGCCGTGATCGACGACGATCTTCATCATCCGGTGGTAGTCGGTGTGAATCTCGTTGCCGTCGTCGTCGAAGTCGTTGCTCTTGGCGCTCACGCCCTTGGCGAAGGGCATCAGCTCGTCGACGCCTTTGTAGCGGTCGTACTCTTCGCCCGGGCCAATGCGGAAATTGCCGAAGTCGGGCAGGGTGCCCACGCGGGGATGATCCACGGCCTTCATCACGGCGGCCAGCCAGGCGCCGTTGCTGCTCAGACCGCCGTGGTTTTCGACCAGCACGTTCATGTCGTGCTCGGCCCCGAATTCCACCAGCCGCCGCAGGCCGTCGACCACCAGCTTGAGCTGCTCGTCGTAGGAGCCTGAACTGTAGGCGTTGACTCGGATGGAATGGCAACCCAGAGTCTTGGCGGCCTCGACCCACTTGTAATGGTTCTCGACGGCTTGCGTCCGCTTGGCCGCGTCGGGATCACCCAGGCTGCCCTCGCGATCGCACATGATCAGCAGCGACTTGACGCCGTTGTCTTCGGCCCGCGTTTTCAGTTCGGCCAGGTACTCCTGATCCTTGGCCTTGTCCATGAAGAACTGGTTGACGTACTCGATGGCCTCGATGCCATAGTCGCGCTTGGCGACGATCGGGAAGTCCAGATTGTCCAGCTCACCAGCGCGGAGCGTGCGATGCAGCGACCACTGGGCCAGCGAGATCTTGTACAGCGGGTCGGGGCGGTCGGCCGCCCGGACCAGCGGCGACGACAGCCCGCCCAGGGCCAGGCCCACCGAGGT
>JBJHDE010000725.1:0-2676 GCA_050486385.1 Planctomycetales bacterium
GGGCTGTCACGAATACTCCCCGAGCGGCAAATCCCGGCGGAGTGCGGCCCGGGGGCCCAGAGGTCGACCTGTCATCATCAGCCTCGTGGATCAAGACGCCGTAGAAACCGAACCTACGGCGCCAGCTTATCCGACACGGTTTCGGCTGGCAGGAGGGGGCGGGTCTCCATCACACGGAGTTCATAATAGCGATCCTGGATCTCGGGCTCGGCCACCAGGCTCAGGTTGCCGGCCAGGGCGATGTTCTCGGCGACCCGCACCACCCGTTGGCAGGCGGCGGCCCGCTTGGTCCCTTCCAGCCGCTGGCGATTGAGATCGGCCAACTCGTCCAACGCCTTTTCAAGCTGGGCATACGAGCGATGGCCGGTGATCCGCTGCACCAGTTCATCGCCTTGCTCGGCCAGCAGGCTGGCGCGGTCGGGATGCCAGGGCTGGGCCAACTCGGGATAGGCAGCCGTCAGCGCGCCGCGGATGGCCTTGGCCGCGTCGTCGCGGCGACGCTCGATGCCTTTCCGACCCCGCTCGAGATTCCGCTTCTCGCGCTCGGCCTGCTGGGCCTGCTGCCTGGCCGAGGCCACCAGGTTGTCACGATCCAGCCCCAGCCGTTCGGTCAGGGCCAACAACACGGCCCGTTCCGTGGGGCTGGCCAGGTCCAGCAGTTGCTCGGTTGGCATGGTGGGCGTCAATTCGCCGTCCTGCTTGCCGTCGGATCGGCTGTGGGCACGCAGAAAGGCTTCCAGCGTGGTCGTGGGAATATCGATCGAATCGCCATGAATCAGGGCGTAGCCGTGGGCCTCCTCCAGCGAAATCGAGCCATCACCATCGAAGTCGGGCAACTTGACCGAGTCGCCGGTGCGGGTGACCCCAAACAACCCCGCAAAGAAGTGCGAGCTGTAATCCTCGTAGGCCGCCTCGTTGACATCCGGCGTGCAACCCGCCGCCGGGCGATCGTGGGTGCTGGCAAAGAAGCCGCATCGTGGGGCCGTCACCACTCCGGAGTCCTGCTTGCCCTCGCGGAAAATCAAATTCGCGAACGACCCGCTGTAGCACTGTACCATGATCACCACAACGGGCACCTCGGCGGGCACCATGTCCAGTTCTTTGGCAAACTCCTGAACGCTGATCTTCTGACGATTCCACATCCACAGATGGGCGTTCCAGGGGTCGTCCTCGTTCTTGCCGCCATGCCCGGTGCAGTAGACAAACAACCGATCGCCCTCGCCCAACGTCGGGGCCACCTCGTCGAACCACTTCGACACGTTCTTCGGCGTGGCCGGACCCAGCACGCTTTCGACCTCGTGCGTGCGGTAGCGATGGTCCAGCCCCGAGGTCTGACGAAAGACCTCGGCCAGTAGCCGGTTCACCCGCGGCACCGGCTGCTCGGGATCAATGAGTTGGGTATCGCGGCCGGGATCGTCGCCATCGCTGAAGAAGATGGCGTGCTCCTCGACCTCGGGCATCCGCAGGGCCAGCATCCGCTGCAGGTACTGGACATTCTTCTCCAGCGAGACCTGATTCCCCTTGGGATCCGGGCCTCCACCGACGGTGAGAATGATGTCCCGGGCGGCCACCGGGGCGACCAGCCCACTCAGCAGCAGAATCCAAGCCAGCGCGGCATGTCGCATGGTGTCTCTCCCAGCAGGGGGGGGATGGGGCGAATCGACGATTGCCACCAGAGACATCTTAACCGCAAGAACCGCGCCCTTGGACCGTGGCGGCCACCACGATTTTTCTCAACTCCTGCCCATCAACCAACACACCCGGAGCCGCCCTTCGAGTTTTCCAAGCACACGACACCTCGCCGGCCAACTCGGGGTCAACCCGAACGACCAGCGCAACCGATACCATCGTTACAGCCAACCCAGCCACGCCCAGGGCGTCGAGGGCCAAGATCGTGCAGTTTCGAGACCTCATCAATGGGCGGATCGCCGCCGCCGCCGGTCGTTTGCCCTTGGCATTGCCTTGCCAATTGGGCGACTACCGCCTGACCCGCTCCATCGGCCGAGGGGCCTTGGCCCGGGTCTACCACGGCGAGCCCCTGGCCTGCTGGCCCCCCGATAAGCGGTGTACCTCGGGCGTGGCGGTCAAGGTCCTCCGCGAGAAGTGGCAAGAGCGGACCCGGGTCGTCGAGCAATTCGCCACCGAGGCCCAGGTCCTTCGCGAGGTCCGCCACCCCCGCTTGATTGGTCTGGCGTCCGCCCAAACCGAGCAGCCGCCGCAACACCTGGTCATGCCACTGGTGGCCGGATGTTCGCTGGCGACCTGGCGGCATAGTCCCGTGCGACCGGCCTTGCCCGACGCCTTGCGGTGGGGCGAGCAAATCGCCTCGGCCCTGCAGGCCCTGGCCGCTGGCGGTTGGATGCACTCGGACATCAAGCCGTCCAACGTGCTGGTCGATGCCGCTGGCGACGCAATGGTCATTGATCTGGGCTTCGCCCGCCGGATCGAGACCGACGAGGAGGAGGACGCCCGCCCGTTGGCCGGGACGCTCAACTACATGGCTCCCGAGTGGTTCACGCGGAGTGGGCCACCGGAGATTCGCAGCGACGTGTACAGCTTGGGGATTGTGCTGTTCGAATTGCTGGCCGGTCGATTGCCCTTTCCCGGTAAGACCGCCGTCGAGGTCATCCAATTCCACCGCCAGGGCACGGCCATCGCGCTGGCCAGCCTGCGGCC
>JBJHDE010000726.1:0-2654 GCA_050486385.1 Planctomycetales bacterium
CGTCCAGAGCGCGTCCAGGTCGCTCCGCGAGGTGACGGCCAAGGCATCGCCATCGACATCCAGCAGACTGGAAAAAAGCGCTTCCAGCTTGTCTTCCGTCGAGAAGTCGTCGAGCGTCAGCTCGGCCTCCTCCTCCTCGCTGGCTTCTTCCTCCTCGGCCACGACGGCCTCGCTCGCGGGAGCGTCCTCGTCTTGGGCCCAGACCGGTGTCGAGGACCACCCTGCCCAGCCCATTGCAAAACCAAGCACCAGCATCGCTGGGCTCAACCGGGTTACCAACATTCGCAGCATGCGTTGCACCTGACTCTTCGGGGGAAGTGTGGAAAAACCAGAAGGATGAACTCAGTGGTGCCCAGGAACGAAACCGAAGCAGAACCCTCGGTGCTCGCGGGCGGAGGAGGAAAACTTGGGGTGAGGGAGTTGCCAACTCCGAAAGGCCTGAGATGCGCCTGGCCCCAGAGGCAGCCAACACGGAAGGAACGGTCCACCAAACGAAAAAATTTCCGTGGGCCGCTAAAGCGAATCGAGTGCCAATGTCTCAGGCACCCCGTCCGTGATGACGCGCGAAAACGCGGCAAATCCGCGTTTCTTGAAAAGTGAATCTTTTTTGCCGAGACACATTGCCGCATGGCAAACGGCGAAAGATGCCTAGTGCCCAGGCAGCGCGTGTCGCCAATCTGCGCAGCCGATGTCGCCTTGACTGCGGCCAATTGTCACCAGCTCGCCGCCGTTGCCACGCAACATGGCAGCCCACGCACACACCACTTCTGGGTGATCCAGCCGCCGCGGGCGTAGCCTCTCCGGTGTGCCGCGCGCTCAGGCGTTGGCCTCGGATCAACCGATGCAATCGGCCTGGGGGCTACTCGGCCACTTGGGCCAGCACATACGGCCCTTCGGGGATGACGGCCACCGTCGCATTGGGGCCGTATTCATCGAGACTGGCCGCCAGGGCCGTCTCGACACTCGGGGCGCTCTCGACAAACAGCCCGTCGACCACCTCGGGCGGCAGCCCCTCGGTGACCAGCTTGACCCGACACTTGCGACGGACCTTGGCCAGCTCTTCAAGCTGCCACTGGTCCATCACAAAGTAGTCCTCGCCCAGGATCCGCTCGACGAACACCTCGAGGCTGGGATTGTCGGTGAACAGGCTCTGGAACTCGGGGCTGCCGATGCCCTCGCTGATCCGCCCGACCACAATGATGGTGCCGCCCTGTTTGACGATGGGCAGCGCCCCGGTCATTCCCTTAATGCACTGGTAGAACGTGGCATCCAGCGGATAGCCCGCGCTGCTGGTCACCACAATGTCCACGGCCGCCGGCACCGTGTCGCGGACGATCTCGCGGACGTAGTCCACCCCCGCATGAAAGGCCGCGATCATATCACCCGCCACAAAGTGCAGCGGCCGGCGATGCTCGTCGATGACCACGTTCAGGATGAAGTCGCAGCCCGCCCGTTGGGCGATCCAGGTGTTCTCTTCATGAACCGGATTGCCTTCGAGGATGCCGCAATCGGCGTTGGGGTGCTCTAGGAACTTGGGGCCGTGCCACACCCGCACCGTCTCCAGGGCGGCGATGCCCGGGCAGATGAGCTTGCGACCGCCGGAGTAGCCCGCCATCAGGTGGGGCTCGATCAGCCCGGTGGTGATCTTGAGGTCCGCCTCGACGTAGCGGCTGTCGATCCAGATGGGCACACCCCGAGGGCTTTCCCCTAGATAGGTGTGTTCTTCCAGCACCTTCCCGTGGTGATTCTCGATGCGATAGTGCTCGTAGACCCAATCGCCCACCATCTCGCGGAGTTCATCCCCCACGTTCGGACGATGCAACCCGGTCGCCACCAGAATCAGAATCGACTCGCGGGCGATGCCGCCAGCCTCAAGCTGGGCCAACAGCGGCGGCAACATCAACGCATTGGGAACCGGTCGCGTGACATCACAGATGACCACGCAGGCCGACCGTTTGCCTCGGGCTAGCTCAACCAACGAGGGGGTGCCCAACGGCCGCTCCAGCACTTCCCGTAAGGTGGCCTCGGGGTCGGGCAAGGGCGACGCCGCCTTCATGGCCAAGTGGCGGATCGGCCGATCGTCTGGCAATTCCACTTCCAGTCCGGTGCGGCCGTATTCCAAGCGGACTCGCATCGAGTGCCCCCCTTGGGCGTGTGTCAGCGGTCTTTGTCCTCAATACCGCAAGATAACCCGTTCCGCCGAGGCTGCGGAAGGCGGGCAGCGCAGAATTGGGCGGGGCGTTGCCCCCAGCAATTGTGCTGACGAGTGCCGATCAGCCCCAGATGCGTGAGCCCGCCAAGGGGGGCCGCTCGCTGTTTTTTCCCAGCCAGCCCACGAAAAATCCCCCAGGGATGGGCGTCCCTGGGGGAATGTTCGGTTGAAATGATTGCGGGCACCAAGCCTTAGCTCAAGCCACCGGGCCGAGCGGCCGACTCCAAGGGTGAGTCAAGGCCGCTGCCGTTGCGATGTTGGCTGGGTGCGGGGTGCCCGACTCAGACGATACCACCGTGAGTCCGCTCGGGCGTCATGTGGCTCGGCTGGTCGTTGAACCAGAACCGCTTCCACTCTTCCTTGAGTTGGCGGAGGTTTTCCGAGTCGTAGAGCAACTCTTCGACTCGCTCGACCGGATCGCCCGAGTACTTTGGCATCGCGC
>JBJHDE010000727.1:0-2645 GCA_050486385.1 Planctomycetales bacterium
GTTGTTATAGATCGCGGTTTTCACAAACTCTTCGCCGGTGACCCAGGGCAGTTTTGGAAACACATAGAAGGCCCCGCCGGGGGTGGCCAGTTCATAATGGTCGGACAGGCCGCTGACAATCAGGTCCCGCTTGCGGCGGTACTCGGCGATGGCGGCCGACATATCCACCTTGTCGGCCTCGATGGCGGCCCACTGCAAAGGGGCCGGGGCGCAAACAAAGGTGTACTGTTGCAGCTTGAGCATCTGCTCGACCAGTTCGGCCGGGCCGTGCAGATAGCCGATCCGCCAGCCGGTCATGCCAAAGCTTTTGCTGTAGCCGTCAATCACAATCGTCTGGGGATTGTACTGGGCTGGCGAGTAGAACGGCTCGTGGCAGAACAGCCGATAGATCTCGTCGCTGATCAGGGCCAGTTGCTTTTCGGCCGCCAGTTCCGCCAGGCCACGGACTTCGGCCTCGCTGGCCACCACCCCGGTCGGATTGGCCGGGCTGTTGAAGAGAATCGCCTTGGTGCGGGGCGTAATCGCCTGGCGGACCCGATCCAGATCGATGCGGAAATCGGGATAGGTGCTGACGTACACCGGCGTGCCACCAGCCAGGGCGATCAGTGCCGGATACATGACGAAGTAGGGATCGAAGACGATCACCTCGTCGCCCGGCTGAACCAGGGTCATCAGGCTCAGGACGAGTCCACCGCTGGTGCCACTGGTGACCATCAGCAGCCGATCAGGGTGAGCCAGTTCGGCATCGACTTCCCGCTGCAAGCGGCTTCGCAGGGCGGGGACCCCGCCGGTCAGGGCGTAGCTATTCTTGCCGTTCTGGATGGCCTCGATGGCGGCCTGTTTGAGCGGAGCGGGAACATCGAAGTCGGGCTGACCGATCGACAGGTTGACCGGATTGGTCATCTGAGCCGCCAGATCGAAGACCTTGCGAATCCCAGAGCTATCGATCAACCGCATCCGGTCGGCGATCCAGGGGTGAGGCATGGTGGGCTTACCCAGCAAGAGATTATCGGACGATCCCGCCGGCGACCCCCCCAAAGCGGCCAGGCTGGCGGTGAGCCCCAGGCAGAGCGACGGCTCCTTTCTGGTCTAACCGACACGCCCGATTGCGTCTATCGGTCGCGGTGGTCGGGGCAGGGCAGGGGGCTAAAATATCAGCACGGCGTCGGATTGCGTGTTCGACCCGCGATTTTGCCTTCGATCACCCTATCCGGGACGTGTGTCGTATGCTCGGGCCAAGTCGTTGGCTGCCGGTGGTCGCTGTGTTGACCGTGTGCCTGTTGGCCGGTTGCAGCAAACCCGTGGAACACGTGCTGACCTACGAGTTTGCCAGCGGCGTGGACGATCAAGGCGAGGACATCGACCCGGCGGACTGGCGGCGGACGATTGACCACCGGGTCAATGTCGATGGGCTGATCAGCAAAGTCAGCGTCCAACCGAACGGCCGGTTTGTCATCGAGGTCTACGCCAATCGGCCCGTCGAGCGGGTGAAATGGCGATTGGCCCAGCAGGGCGACTTGGAAGTGCGGATCCTGGCCCATGCCCAGGTCCATACGAAGCTCATCGCCCAGGCCCAAGCCGAACCGGGCGGCGAACTCCGCGATGCCAGCGGCGAGGTGATCGGCCGTTGGGTCCCCCTGGCGGTGGACGCCGAAGGCCGCCCCTGGGTCGAGCTGCCCGATTCGGCCGTCGCGCGGGCTGGCCCGGATGGCAGCCTTGAGGTACTGGTCGCCATCGACGACAAGGACATCACCGAGCAGGACATCGTCAAGATGCTGTTCAGCACCGATGCCCAGCAGCGGCACGCGGTGCGGTATTACCTCAACCCGGCGGCGGCCATCCGGATGCGAACCCTGTCGCGGCTGAATTTGCCCAGCGAAAACTCACCCCAGGTGCGGCAGGTGGCCCATGTGTTGGAAGGTCGCATCTGGAGCGTGCAACCGCTGACCGAGGAATGGGTCGATACCGGTAGCATTCAGGGCGACTTCGGCCTCGACCTGGTCCGCGATCTGATCGCCGTCTACGGCTACAACAACTACGACCGCATTCAACCCGGCGGCCGATTTCCCGCACCGCTCGTGTTGGTCGACGAACAACAGATCGAGTGAGTCAGTGGGGTTGGTCGCGCTGAGACACGTGCTCAGCGGACCCGGGCGTCGAAGCGGATGATGCCACCCTCGCCGGGCTTGAGCGGCCGCTCCAGCTCCCACCGCAGGGCGAGCGAACCGGCCTCGTTCTCGCTCATGCTGAAGTGAACCGGGTTCTGATCCCATTCGGGATGGCCCTGGTCATTGCGAACGACCTGGCCCTCTTCATCGCGAAGATAGCCCGCCTTGACGCTGGATCGCGTGCTGTCGGGCACGTACTCGAGCCGAGCGACCAGGCTATCGGTGATAACCACGTTTTGAATGGGCCGCTCGCCGACGTTATCGAATCGCAAGGTAAAGGTGATCACATCGCCCGAGACGGCGTCCTCGTGGCTGGAGATCTTGCACAGTCGCAGCTTGGCCTTGCCGACGGCGTGGACTTCGAAGATCTCTTGGGCCTTCTGATCCCGCGTGACGTCTTGGGCCGCCTGGCTGTTCATCTCGACCTGCACGCTTTGCTTGCCGGTCCAGACTTCCGCCCGCAGCACGCCTTCGGCA
>JBJHDE010000728.1:0-2629 GCA_050486385.1 Planctomycetales bacterium
GGGTATCGGCCAGCCGCGGGTGGTGCCACAGGCTGCCATCGGCCACGGCGGCCAGCATGGCGTCGAGTTCTTCCAGCAGTGCCGCGGTATGAACAAAGCGGGTCTCGGCTTCGCTGCGGCGATCGACCTGGCAGTAGACGCAGTCGAAGTTGCAGACCTTGTCGGGGTTGAGATTGATCCCAATCGACAAGCCACCCGAACGCCGGCTCACCACCGGATAGACGAAGCGATTCTCTTCGAAGCGTCGCCCGTGCCGGGTGTGGACCTGATGGGTAGACGATTCTGCCATGCCGGCATCTCGCGGAAAGCGGTCGCGCGCACGCGGGGGCTGCTGGACCCAAACGCCTGCAAGGGCCGGCATCGCCGACCCCGATTGGGGAAGTCTAGGCGTGGGCGGCTGCGAAGGAAACCGAGCCCCACCGGCGGGCGGCCACCGAGAGACCCTAGTTTGTTGAAGCCGTCTGGGGCCGATCGATCTTGGCGAGCACCGAGTACTCGTCCACCGTTAAGGTCGAAAGCGAGCCGTCGTCGTTGCGGATCACGATCTCGTCGCGGTACACCTTGTCGTCGGCATTGCGTTTCCAATGCAGGCCGTGCCGTTGCCGCCGGGTACGAACGACCTCGCCCCGCACGGTCACCGGCCAGCGGGTCAGCCCGACCTTGACCTCGTGGGTCATCTCGATCCAATCGCCCGGGGCGAGCGCATCGTAGACCTGGCGATTTTGGGCACGTTGCTGATCAGGAGTCACCTGGGCCTCCTCCTGGGAAACGGGTCGGCGGGAGTCCGACCCCTGGCGGCGACGGGGCTCAATCGACGACCTTGTCGTCGATCCAGCTCATCATGCTTCGCAACTGGCGACCGACTTCTTCCACCGCGTGACCCCGCTCGCGACGCCGCGTGGCCTTGAACGACGGAGCATTCGCCCGATTCTCCAGGATCCAGTCGCGGGCAAACGCCCCAGAGCGAATCTCTTCGAGAATCTTCTTCATCTCGGCGCGGGTCTCGTCGGTGATGATCCGCTTGCCCCGGGTGTAGTCGCCGTACTCGGCGGTGTTCGAGATGCTGTACCGCATGTAGCTCAGGCCGCCCTGGTACATGAGGTCGACAATCAGCTTGAGTTCGTGCATGCACTCGAAGTAGGCCATCTCGGGTTGATAGCCGGCCTCGACCAGCGTTTCAAAGCCGGCCTTGACCAACTCGCTGACCCCGCCGCACAGCACGACCTGCTCGCCGAACAGGTCGGTTTCGGTTTCTTCGGCGATCGAGGTCTCGATGACTCCGGCCCGTGTACCGCCAATGCCCTTGGCGTAGGCCAGGGCCAACTTGCGGGTCGTCTCGCTGGCACCGGGGCCCAGAGCGATCAGGCACGGCACACCGCCGCCGGCGACGAATTCGCTCCGCACCAGGTGACCGGGGCCCTTGGGGGCCACCAGGGCCACCTCCACACCCTCGGGCGGCTCGACCTGGCCAAAGTGGATATTGAACCCGTGGCTGCACATCAGCACGTTGCCGGGCTTCAGGTTGGGACGCACAAACTGCCGGTACACGGCACCCTGCACCTCGTCGGGCAGCAGGATGTTCACCAAATCGGCCTGCTTGGTGGCCTCCTCGACACTGACCGGATCAAAGCCGTGACTCTTGGCCAGATCGTAATTCTTACTGCCCGGGCGCTGACCAATGACAACGGTCAGCCCGCTGTCCTTGAGGTTCTGGGCCTGCGCATGGCCCTGGGAGCCGTAGCCCAAGATGGCAATCGTCTTGCCCTTGAGGTCGGCCAAATCAGCATCAGCGTCGTAGTAGATCGTCGCGGGCATGGTGTCTCGGGACTTAATACCTAGTGGAAAACGGAATGCGTTTCGATGCGGGGCAAGGCAACGCCGTGGATTGCCGCCGTTCAGGTTGCCGCCATTCAGGCGTCGGCGGGCACTTCCAGCGGTTCGGCGGCCGGCTCGGTTTCGCTTTCGGGACGGTTGGCACTTCGCACCAGGGCCACCCGGCCGGCCCGGACCAACTCGACAATGCCAAACGGCCGCATCAGCTCAATGAAGGCGTCGACCTTCCGCTCTTGGCCGGCGATCTCGATCATGACTTCTTCTTGGCCCACGTCCACAATCCGGCCCCGGAAAATGTCGGCCAGCTCGCGGACCTCGCTCCGGCGACCGTTCGGCGTGCGGACCTTAATCAGCATCAGGTCCCGCTCCACGAAGTCCTGGGCACTGATATCCACCACCCGGACAACCGTGACCACCTTCTCAAGCTGCTTGCGGACCTGGTCCAGCTCGCGGGTGTCGCCCTGCACGACGAAGGTCATCCGCGAAAGGTCGTGGCGCTCGGTCTCGCCGACCGCGAGGCTGATGATATTGAAGCCCCGCGACGACAGCCGGCCGGAAATGGTCGCCAAGACGCCCGGCTCGTTTTGAACCAGCGCCGAGAGAACGTGTCGCATCGGAAAAAGCCCTTGGAGAACAGTCAAGAGGGGCATACTAATCCCGCGTGCCCCGCTCGACAAGGAGGGCGCCTGGGCCTGCGACGTTCGCGACAGGACGTCGCACCTGGACGGCTGTTCGCTTCCTTCGGGCGGCCACGACCGCGCGATTCTGGCAGGCTGGCCTGTCCATCGAACCAGGG
>JBJHDE010000729.1:0-2614 GCA_050486385.1 Planctomycetales bacterium
CTACAAGGTAGCCGATCGCGTGCGGGCGATGGTCGTGCCGGGCTCGGGCCAGGTCAAACAGCAGGCCGAACAAGAGGGCCTGGACCGTGTGTTCACCGAGGCGGGCTTCGAATGGCGCGAGGCGGGCTGCTCGATGTGTCTGGGCATGAACCCCGACATCCTGACACCCGGCGAGCGCTGTGCCTCGACCAGCAATCGCAATTTCGAGGGCCGGCAAGGTAAGGGCGGGCGAACCCATCTGGTCAGCCCCGCCATGGCCGCCGCGGCCGCGGTAGAAGGACATTTCGTCGATATCCGCCAATGGACGTTCCGTGGGACGTCGGGCTGAATTCTCAGGAGACCCCTGCAATGCGACCCGCACCCGGTGCTCGGTGGGCGAAGCGTCCGCCCTGCGGATGGCAACTGGTGGCCGTGTGCTGCGCCCTGTGCCTGGGGACAGCGACGCCGGGTTGGAGCGATGACCTTTCGGCCGACGCCCAGCAGAACCTGCGGCGGTTGCTGGCCGCCGCCAAGGCCCCGCGGGCCACACTGGAGCGGCAAGTTGGCTTCTATCGCGAAGCCGCCGCCCTGGGCCCCGCCGCCGTGGAACGGATCGTCGAAGCCTGGACCCGCGACCTGGAGATGATGGAGCAGGCCGCCGAACAGATTGGCGGCGAGAGCCCTCAGCAGGCCGAGATCGACCGACATCGGGCCACCATCAACGCCCTGCGGGCCGATCCGGACCTGACCCGCGAGAAACTCGAACACCAGGGCGAAGCCGCCGTCGACGCCCTGGCCCGCTTGTGGAACCAAGTCGCCCGCGAACGGATGGCCGCTGATCGGGTCCGCACGCGGTGGCTGACGCAGGGCGAGCGGTTGCAGGCCGTGCTTGAAGCCCTGCAGGCCGACGAAGAAGCGGCCGCCCAGGGCTTGGGGCCGACCACGCTGGAGCCCCTGGCCATGCGTTTGACCGAGGCCCTGCAAGCCCTGGGCCCCACCGAAGAGGAGCGATACGCCGAAGAGGTGCTGACCCACAATGCGCAAATCGCCCGGCAATTCGAACCCGAGGAAGTCTCGGGCATGGCCACGCTCAACGAAATGCGGATGCTGATCGGTCTGCGACCCCTGCGAATCGACCCCAAGCTGGTGCAGGCGTCGCGGATGCACTCGAACGATATGCGGCAGCACGGCTTCTTTGACCACGAATCGCCGGTCGAAGGCCGCACCATGCCGGCCGATCGGGCCCGACTGGCCGGGACCAGCTACTCGGGCGAGAACATCCATCGCGGTTCGCGGACCGGGGCCAATGCCATCCGCCGTTGGTTCCTGAGTCCCGGGCACTTCAAAAATATGCTCGGCGAACACACCAACCAGGGCCTGGGCCGGAGTGGCGAGTTCTGGACCCACATGTTTAACAAATAAGGTCGCCGACCGCCCCCAGACTCTCGGGCGGCCGAAGCCTTCACGATTTCGCACTCCTACACCAACTGCTGATGAAACCGTTCACAACGCATACGGGTCGGGTGGCTCCGCTGGATCGTCGCAACGTGGACACCGACCAGATCATCCCCAAGCAGTTTCTTAAGCGAATCGAACGAACGGGGTTCGGCCAGTTCTTGTTTTACGACTGGCGGTTCCTGGACAACGGGACCACCCCCAATCCCGAGTTCGAGTTGAATCAGCCCGAGTACCAAGGGGCCTCGATTCTGCTGACCGACGATAACTTCGGCTGCGGCTCCAGCCGCGAGCACGCCCCCTGGGCCCTGGAAGATTATGGCTTCCGCGTGCTGATCGCTCCCAGCTACGCCGACATCTTTTACAACAACTGCTTCAAGAACGGCATGCTGCCCATCGTGCTGCCGGCCGAGCAGGTCCGCGACCTGTTCCACCGCGTGGCAAACACCCCGGGCTACGAACTGAGCGTCGACCTGGCCGAGCAATCGCTCACCGACTCGCAGGGCCTGCGACTGACCTTTGACGTCGATCCGTCGCGGAAAGAAAGCCTGCTCAAGGGCCTCGACGACATCGGCCAGACCCTGGAGCATGTCGACAAGATTGCCGCCTACGAAGCCACCCGGGGCATGGCTCCGGTGCAGTGAGCCGTGCGTTGCCCCGCGCTGGCGGGGACACACACATCAATCGCCCGGTTTGGGCAACGGCGTGGGCAACTGGGCCTGGGTCCGCTTGAGCCAATCGTTCAGCCGTGCCGTGAGCTTGGCGACCAACTCGGGCTCGGCGGCCGCCAGGTTGTTGGTTTCGCCCAGATCTTCTTCCAGGTTGTATAGCTCCGGATCGCCGGCGGCGGGCACAATCAGCTTGTGCGGTCCCACGCGAATGGCCGAGCCCGGGCGGTTGGCCTTGTGAAAGGCGAAGTGCGGATAGTGAAAGTACAGGGCGTCACGCTCCCAGCGGCCGCCTTCCAACAGCGGTCGCAACGATTCACCATCCAGCGTTTCGTCTTCGGCCAGCTCCACACCGGCGGCATCCAAAATCGTGGCGGCCAGGTCCATGCTGACCACGGGTGTCGAGTCCACACGGCCGGCCTGGCTCACACCCGGCCAGCGGACGATCAGCGGCACGCGCAGCCCGCCCTCGTAAAGATACCCCTTGCCGGCACGCAGCGGACGGTTATCGG
>JBJHDE010000730.1:0-2601 GCA_050486385.1 Planctomycetales bacterium
TCATCCCCCATGGCGGATTGCATCACCTGCCTTGGGCGGCCTTGCCCGGCCAACGCCCAGGCACCGTGCTGCTGGAAGATTATGCCTTGAGCCTGGCTCCCGATGCCTGGCAGTTGACGGTGCTGCTGGCCCGCGAGAATCCGCCACCGCGGCCACCGCTGTTGGTCGGCGACATCGACTACGGACCGCCAGGCCCCGCACCGGCCCATTGGCAACCCTTGCAAGCCGCCTCGGCCGAGGTCCGGGCGATTGCCGACTTGTGGCCGAACCCATCGAAGCCGCTGACCTTGACTGGGGCCCAGGCCACCGAAGACGCCTTGTTCGCCAAGCTGCCTCAAGCCGGCGTGCTGCACTTGGCGACACACGGCTTCCTTGAAGAACGCGGACCCTGGGCCGATGTCGAAACGGCCGCTTTGCCCCTGGCCGAAGAACTGGGCGACGCCCGACAACTGGCCCGGGCGACGGCGCTCCGCAGCCCGCTGGCATTAAGTGGCCTGGTGTTGGCCGGGGCCAACCGGGGCGGTCAAGCCAAGGAATCGACCGATGGGCTGCTCACGGCTGAAGAACTGGCGGAGGTCGACCTGCGGCATGTCCCCTTGTGCGTGCTGAGCGCTTGCGACACGGGTCTGGGAGCCGCCCTGCATGGCGAGGGCGCGTTGGGTCTGCGTCGGGCCTTGCACCTGGCTGGCGTGCGGAGCGTGATTGCCAGCCAATGGAAGGTCGACGACGCGGCGACCCAAGCCCTGATGGTCGAATTCTACCGCAATCTCTGGCAGCGGGGCCTGCCCCGCGGGGCCGCCCTCCGCGAGGCCCAGCTTGCCATGCTCCGCGGCTACGACCCGGTCGAAGGAGAATTAACCATCCGCGGGCGTCGGGTCCCCCTGAACCTGCCCAAGCGGCCAGACAACACGCCAGCGGCCCCACGCCCCCAGCTTCCTGCCTTCTACTGGGCCGCCTTCTCGCTCAGTGGCGACTGGCGCTGAACTGACGGTGAATACACGGCTGCCTCTCTTGATCATAAAGTGTGCCACTGCTTGCTCGCAAGCAGTGGCACACTTTTTGATGAAGCAGTGCCACGAACTTTGATATGTATTGCAGAGATCCACCCAGCGTCGCGGCATAATGATCAGGTGATCTGGCCGCTGCATCCCGAACCGCTGCCGGCCGTGCAACCGTAGCAGTGGCGGCCGGTAACAATTCGGCGGGAAGCCAAGCGGGCCAGGCCGGCCGGGTCGATGTCGAACACGCTACGGGGCAGATCCGGGCCCAGGTCGAGTTCCAGCATCTGGTTGAAGTCGCAATCGTACAACCGACCTTGCCAATCGACGCTGAGGGTCGTGCGGCACATCAGCCCATCCAGCGTGCTGAGATTGAACGCCTCGACCAGCTTGGCCATGTACTGGTCATAACGACCACTCGTCAGCAAATCATCCAAGAAACGACTGATCGGCAAATTGGTAATGGTAAACAACCGCGTGAACTCCAGCCCATATCGGGCGTGCAGTTCGCGGCGATAGTCGGCCTCCAACTGGGCCTGGTCGGGTGGCAGCGACGGCCCGGTCGGATTGTAAACCAGCGTCAGTTTGAGGGGCGAATCGGCTCGCCCATAGCCGTGGCGATTCAACCGTCGCAGGGCTTCCAGCGATCGCTGAAACACCCGATCGCCCCGCTGGCGGTCGACGTTCTGTTCCAGATAGCACGGCAGCGAGGCCACGATCTCGACTTCGTGGGCGGCCAGGAACTCGGCCAGATCCTCGTAGCCTGGGGCCACTAGAATGGTCAGGTTGCAGCGATCGATGACCCGGCGGCCAAGCTGGCGAGCACCGCTGACCAACCGTCGAAACACCGGGTTCATCTCGGGTGCCCCGCCGGTGATGTCCAACGTGGGAATCTCGGATTGCTCCAACAGCCGCAGGCAGGCCTCGGCCACGTCGGGCGGCATCGACTCGCGGCGATCGGGCCCGGCATCCACATGGCAATGCCGACAGGTCTGATTGCACAACTTGCCAAGATTGAGTTGCAGAATTTCAATCCCGCTGGCGGCCAACGCCGGATGCCCGGCCCGGTCGACCTGGTCGTGAAAGGCCGGCACCCCGTGGCTCGATTCCAGAATGCGAACCTGCTCGGCCGCCGAAGCGAGTGGGCTGTTCTGTCGAAGAAGTGTCAATTCCGCCATGGGGTTTCGTCTCGTTATTCAATTGATAGCGGTGGATTCGGTTGCCTTCGGCCCGGGGGCTCAGCCGCGCCGCCAAGCCAGCCAGCGTGTGAATAGGCCTTTCACAAGCGGCGTGAGTCGCGTGCGATTGTATTGATCGCCGAGTTTCCGCAAGGCCTCGGCCCGGGTGGGATACGGATGAATCGCCTTGGCAATCTTACCCAGCCCCAGGCGATGAGTCATCGCCAAAGAGATTGCCCCGATCAGCTCGCCGGCCGTTTCGCCCACAACCGTGGCCCCCACGATACGATCCGTCCCACGACGGACCAGCACCTTGACGAAGCCCTCGTCGTCGCCCTCCAGCAGGCTGCGATCGACCTGAGAAAAGGCCTGCACGAAGGGTGTGACCGCCAGGCCCTGGGCGTCCGCTTCGTCCTCAGTCAGGC
>JBJHDE010000731.1:0-2598 GCA_050486385.1 Planctomycetales bacterium
AACGAGCACATCAGTCTAATCATAGCTGGCGTTATTAAACACTGGTGGACAAGCCACCAGTGCCACAAGTGCCGCTCTCAACTTTTGGGGGAGTAAGTAGATGGGCAAACCTCATTCAGATTGGCTTGCTGCGTTTCTGGAGACTTTATGGGAAGTCGCGTGGCCGCTCCGGCGGTTCCGCCGATCCACCGGTGTTGGTCACGACCCGTTGACCCTGTTTGTTCGACAACACTCTGACGAATGATCGAGTCATGATTACGTTCACCTCCGGCGACCTGTTGCAAGCGCCGCAGCAGTATATCGCCCAGGGAGTCGCCGAAGGGAATCAAGAAGGACTGGGCACCGGCTTGGCGTTCAAGATCACGCGGAAGTGGCCCGAGGTGCAGGCGGCGTTTAAGCGCTACACACGTTCAGGGCGGTTCCGTGGCGGTGATCTTTGGGTCTGTCCACCAGCCGATCAGCGGCCTGGCGTGATCTACCTGGCCACCCAACCAGACATGTATCACGCCACCTTGCCGTATCTACGAAAAGCGATCCGGCGACTCGTCAACTGGGCCGATAGCAATACGGTGAAGGATATCGGCCTCCCGAAGCTCGGAGCCGGCCTGGGCAAGCTCTCCTGGGACCAAGAGGTCAAGCCGCTTTTCGAAGAGTTGCTGACCGATGCGCAATGCCTGTTCGTCGTGTATGAGGAGTTTACTCTGGCAGACGAGTTGGACGGAGACCATATCGACGACCAAAAGCGAACCTAAGTGATTTAGCCTTCGCCGCTGCTGAACGTGTACCTCACGCGACATTGCGGATCCGCGACCAGACCACGGCTATTGTGGAGGAGAGCGCCGTTCGCCCTAAACGGCAGGCCGGGGGGCACCATCCCGCACTTCGACCCGGCGCGGTGGGGGAGATGTCGGCCCAAACATCCGCCGCCTAAGCCCCCGCCAACGCCCAATACCTGAACATTAGCACCCACGTCCCGATCCGCGAAAAACTGAGCTAGCCGCTGGAGCGGGGTGCTTGATACAGTCTCGTGCCCGATGGACTTCCCCAACGGGTTCGATGCGGGCGTTTCGCCACGGAGGGCGGAGATGAACTCCTTCAAGACGTTTCTCGCACTCGCCGCGCTGGCCGCCTCGGGGTACGCCGTTTACCTGAGCATCCACGGCCCGGTGAAGTTCCGGACCACCGCCCAGGACGACGCCGACCTGGACGACGATACCGAGCTGCTGGCCCCCTCCTGGGAGGATGATCCGCCCAGCGACTGGCCCGAATCGCCCGACGAAATCGGCCTGCCACCCCTGTATCACCCCCCGAGTGATTCACCAGAACGCCCCAGCCGTGGAGGCATGCCCCGCAGCGTGGACGACACCCGGGATGCAAGCGGGGGTTATGCGGGTGACTTCATTCAGAGTTTGCCCAGGGAATCGGCCCCGACCGACGAGCCGCCACCTCGCACGGTTGCCGCCGAGCCCATTTCGGCCGCCAGCAGCCGCCCGCCGCCGCGGGTGAGTGAGCGGTTTCGCAGCGATTGGAGCGATGCCCAGCGGCTGTTGGAGCGTCGCGAGTTGGCCCAGGCCCTGCGGCTGCTGAGCGACCATTACGATTGGGACGGCCACCGGCAACTGCCGGATCGCGAGTACGACGAACTGGTCGACCTGCTGGATCAGCTTGCTGGCACGGTGATCTACGCACCCCAGCCCTGGCTGCCCGATCACGACTACACGGTGCAACCCGGCGAGACCCTCCGCGAGATCAGCCAGAAGCACAACGTGAGTTGGCAACTGCTAGGCAAGATCAACGGGCTGGTCTCGCCCAGCGAGGCCCGCCCCGGCGATCGCATCAAGGTGCTGCGTGGCCCGTTCGATGCGGTGATCGATGCCGAGCGGTTCCGGCTGACGCTGCGCATCAACGGCATGTACGCCGGTCGGTTTCGCGTGGGCGTGGGCCAGCTTCCGCCCGAGGGCGAGTACGAGGTCCGCGATAAAGAACCCAATCCCGTGGCGGTGGACTATCCGGTGGGCGAACGCCTGCTGGACCTGGGCGACGGCTACGCCTTGCACGGGGGCACCGAAGCCACACCCGTGGGACAGCGCGGGGGTCGCGGATGCCTGGCCCTGAGCGACCGCGACATCGACGACGTGTTCGACATCCTCAGCATTCGTAGTCCCGTGGTGATTCTGGGTCGTGGCCCGTCGCACGACGGACGGGGCGCTCCGCTCGAGGGCCGGGTGGCCGATCGCACGCCGCCGCCGGCCGGTCCGTCCCGCCGCGACGAGGACGCTGGCTCGGCGCGTTTGCCTGGGGGCGATGGACGATCGCCCGCGGGGAATGCTGCTCCCGGTGGATCGGCTCCGAGCCGGAGTTTCTGGGACGAGCCGCAGCGGTCAAGTGAATCGAACAGCCCGCCGGCCCCGAGTTGGGGACCACCACCGACCAACCCTTCGGCCAGCAGTCCGGCACCCAGCAATTCGGCACCGGGTTCCCTTCCGGCACCCACCTGGGGTGGCGAGCCGCCGCGGTTCAGCGATCCGCCCCGTTGACCCCTTTCACCGGGCCGCAAAGCGACGGATGCAGTACGTCAACGCCCCAGCCGTCGCCAAC
>JBJHDE010000732.1:0-2596 GCA_050486385.1 Planctomycetales bacterium
ACAGCGCTCGGGCTGTTCGCTGGCCAGATCGTTCTGCTCGGCGGGATCTTCGCCCAAGTGATACAGCCGATAGCCCCGGGCCTGGCCGCGGTTGTTCGCCATCCGCCACAGTTTCCAGTCGCCGTCGATCCAGGCCGAAGGCCCCTGGAAGGCATCGGTCGGATACTGCTTGAGGGGAGCGTCGGGGTCGGGCCGGGGGATGTTGGTCGCGACGGGTTCGCCGGCTTCCTGCTGTTTGAGCATGGCCGTCAGCAGCCGATGACTGGGCGTCGAGATTCCACCGGTCGGATGAACCCAAAAGCCCAAAGGCCGCTTCCGCTCGGTCATGGTTCCGTCGATCAAGGGCACCAGACTCTCGCCATCCAACGGTGGCTGATGCTGGGGGCGGGCGCCGGCCAGCTCAAGGAGCGTGGGATAGATGTCGACGGTTCCCGAGACCACCTCCGAGACCCGCGGCTCGCGGATGCGGGCGGGCCACTCGATGACGGTCGGCACCCGCAGGCCGCCTTCGCCCAAGTTGCCCTTCCGCCCGCTCAGGCCCCCGGTCGAGCCCACGGGCAGGGCCCCGTTGTCGCTGGTGAACCAGACCACGGTGTTGTCGGCGATGTCCAACTCGCGAAGTTCATCGCGGAGCTGGCCAATCGCGCGATCCATGGCGGTCAGCTCGCCATAGAAATGGGCCTTGGGCCGGGGTTGGTCCTCGTACAAGGCCAGGTCATCGGGCAGGGCCACGTGGGGCAGGTGCGGCGAGCCAAACCACACGACCGCCAGAAAGGGCTTTTCCTGCTGATGGGCCTCGCGGATGAAATCCCGGGCAAAGCCAATGGTGACCTCCGAGCCCTCGCCCTGAGTCTCGATCACGCGGCCGCTGTGGCTGAACAGCGGGTCGTTTTCGTAAAAGTTGGGAGCCGAGACCCATTCGTCAAAGCCAAAGGCCCCGGGCGACGTGGGGCTGTCGGGATGCACATCGCCCACGTGCCACTTACCAAAGTGCCCCGTGCGATAGCCGGCGGCTTGCAACACCTCGGCCAAGGTGACTTCCCGCGGACGCAGGGTGTGCCCCCAACTGAAGCAGCCAAAGCGATTGGGATGGCGTCCGGTGAGCACACTGCCCCGGGTGGGCGAACACACCGGCGCGGCGGCATAGAAGCGTTCGAGCCGCAAGGCCGTGTTGGCCATTGTGTCTAGCACCGGAGTCTTGAGCACCGGATGATCGCGGTAGCCCACATCGCCCCAGCCCTGATCGTCGCTCATCAGCAGTACGAAATTGGGACGCCCCTCCTGGCCGCTCACCGCGGTGGGCCACGCCCCGGCCAGCAGCATCAGCACCAGGGCCCAGGGCCAGCCCCTGGCAACAAGCCGACCCAAGGTCACAAGCAAGGCGCCAAGTGAATGCGGGCGAAGAGCAATGGTCATGGTGGTCCCAGGGTTCGGGGCAATTGCCGAACCGTGGACCCAAGTCGCTCAGCCCACGGTTTCGGGAGTCTCGCTGGCCTGCGATGTCTGGGCGAGCGGGTGATTCTGCATGAATCGGCCCATCTGCCGGACGGCCTGGCGGAGCCGATGCTCGTTCTCGACCAAGGCCAATCGCAGGTAACCCTCGCCAGCTTGACCAAACGCCGCGCCCGGGGCAACCGCCACGTCGGCATCGGTCAGCAGTTGCATGGAGAACTCCATCGACCCGAGCTGGCTTCGCCAGGGTTCGGGGATCTTGGCCCAGACGAACATGCCAGCCCGTGGGGCCTCGACATCCCAACCGATCCGCCGCAGGCCTTCACAAAATACGTCGCGGCGGCGCTGGTAGACTTGGGCCTGGCGGGCGACGGCCGCCTCGGTGTGACGCAGGGCCATGATGGCGGCAATCTGGATGGGCTGAAACATGCCGTAATCGTAAAAGCCCTTGATCTTGGCCAACGCCCGACACATCTCGGAGTTGCCCGCGCAAAAGCCGACCCGCCAGCCGGCCATGTTGTAGCCCTTGCTCATGGTGGTGAACTCGACACCCACATCCATGCCGCCCGGGGCCGCCAACAGGCTGGGCGGTTGGTAGTTGTCAAAGGCCACGTCGGCATAGGCGAAATCGCTGATGATCAGAAAGCCGTAGCGTTTGGCCAGCCGGACCAATTCGACATAGAAATCCGGCTCGATCGTCACCGCCGAGGGATTGTGCGGAAAGTTGGCCACTACGAGCTTGGGCTTGGGATAGAGGTGCTCGCAGGTGTAGGCGACGTTCCGCAGAAACTTATCGGGATCGGCCACTTCCAAGGCAATCACGTTGCCAGCGGCCAAGGCCACGGCATACACGTGAATCATAAAGCTGGGAGCCGGCACAATCGCCGTATCGCCGGGCCCAATCAGGGCCAGACACATGTGGCTGAACCCCTCTTTGCTGCCCAGGCAGGTGACCACCTCGGTCTCGGGATCCAACCGCACGCCGTAACTGCGAAAGTACTTGCCGGCCACCTCCTTGCGGAGATTGGCAATCCCAATCGCGTGGCTGTAGCCATGATTGCCGGGATCGCGAGCAGCCTCGGCCAGCTTGTCGACGACCAGGTCCTCGGGCGGATCGCTGGGGTTGCCCATCCCCAGATCGATG
>JBJHDE010000733.1:0-2593 GCA_050486385.1 Planctomycetales bacterium
CCCGAGGGCCCTCTGCCGCGGCTGAACGTCTCGATCAAGCTCACGGCGCTGGATAGCCAGTTCGATGCCATCGACATCGAAGGCACCTACCGGCGCTTGGCCCCACGCCTGCGGACGCTGCTGCGGGTCGCCCGCCGGCACCGAGCCTTCATCCATTTCGACATGGAGAATTACGACAAGAAAAGCCTCACACTGGCGATGTTTCAGCGGATCTTTCTGGAAGACGAATTCCGCGACACCGAGGACGTGGGCATCGTGATTCAGGCCTATCTGCAAGATTCGCACGACGACCTGGAACAACTGGCCGCCTGGGCCGAAGGCCGCGGCACGCCGGTCTGGATTCGCTTGGTGAAAGGCGCCTACTGGGATCAAGAAATTGTGATGGCCGGTCAGCGACGCTGGCCGATTCCCGTGTATCAAGACAAAGCGGCGACGGATGCCAATTTTGAACAATGCACTCGCACGTTGTTTGCCGTCTATCCGCACCTCAAGGCCGCGATTGGCAGCCACAATGTGCGGAGCGTGGCCCAGGCCATTGCCACGGCCGAGGCCGCCGGCCTGCCTCGCGAGGCCTACGAGCTGCAAATGCTGTACGGCATGGCCGACATCGAGAAGAACTCGCTGGCGCGACTCGGCCATCGCGTGCGGGTCTACATGCCCTACGGCGAGCTGATCCCGGGTATGGCCTACCTGGTGCGACGCCTGCTCGAGAACACAAGTCAAAACTCGTTCCTCAAAGCCAGTTATCAAGACACCCGTAGCGCCGAGGAACTGCTCATGCCCCCCAAGCCCACCGCCCCAGCCGTGTCGTCGAACGCCGCCTCCAGCCCGGGACGGCTGGTGGAAGCATCCATGGCGTTCGAGAACGAGCCGCTCACCGACTTTGCCATTCCGGCGGCTCAAGCCGCCATGCAAAAAGCCCTGGAAGCGACACGCCAACGTTTTGGTCGGCACGAACCGTTGGTCATTGGCGAGGCGACCGTCGACACCGCCGAGCGCCTGACTTCGCTATGCCCTTCGCACAAGGCCCAGCAGGTGGGCACCACGGCGTCCGCCCAGGCCGAACACGTCCAACAGGCGGTGGAAGTCGCCTTGGCCGCCCAAGCCGACTGGGCCCGGCGGCCAACGGCCGAACGCGCCGGCTACCTCCGCCGTGTGGCCGAGCTGATGAACGCGCGTCGGTTCGAACTGGCGGCCTGGATGGTTCACGAATCGGCCAAGCCCTGGCGCGAGGCCGATGCCGACGTGGCCGAGGCCATCGACTTCTGTCGCTACTATGCCAACATGGCCGAGGCCCTGGCTCAGCCTCACGGTCGCAACGTGCCAGGCGAAGTCAACCGCTGGGGCTATCGCCCGCGGGGCGTGGCGGCGATCATCGCCCCGTGGAACTTCCCGCTGGCGATTCTGACCGGCATGAGTACCGCCGCGCTGGTCACCGGCAACACGGTCGTGTTGAAGCCGGCCGAGCAATCGCCGATAGTCGCCGCCGAGCTGATGACGCTGTTTCGCGAAGCCGGCCTGCCGCCGGGCGTGGTCAACTATTTACCCGGCCTGGGCGAGACCGCCGGGGCGGCCTTGGTCGATCATCCCGATGTGGCCTTGATCGCCTTCACCGGAAGCCGGGCGGTCGGCCTGGCCATTCACGCCCGGGCGGCCGAGCGTTCGCGGCAGGCCACGCGACCGATGGTCAAGCGGGTGATCGCCGAGATGGGCGGCAAGAATGCCATCATCGTGGATGAGGACGCCGACCTCGACGAAGCCGTGCTGGGCGTGGTGGAAAGCGCCTTGGGCTACAGCGGACAAAAATGCTCGGCCTGTTCACGGGCGATTCTGCTGGAGAGCATCTACGAGCCGTTTCTCGATCGGCTGGCCGATGCCGTGGCCAGTTTGAAGATTGGTCCCGCCGACGAGCCCGGCACGCGGGTCGGCCCACTCATCGAGGCCGACAGCGTCGCGCGGGTCCGCCGCTACGCCCAGCAAGCCCGCAACGATGGGCTCCGCGAAATCGCGGCGGTGCCCGTCCCCGAGCTGGCCGACGAGGGTTTCTTTGTCGGACCGCACGTCTATGCCGATGTCCCGCCCGATCATCCCCTGGCCCAGGAAGAGATTTTCGGCCCGGTGCTGGCCGTCATGAAAGCCGCCAGTTTCGACGAGGCGATTCAACAGGCCAACGGTGTGGACTACGCGCTCACCGCCGGAGTATTCAGTCGCTCGCCCGGCCACTTGCTTCAGGCCGCCGAAGAACTGGAGGCCGGCAACATCTATTTGAATCGTTCCATCACCGGCGCGATGGTCGCCCGGCAACCGTTTGGCGGTTACAAACTCTCGGGCATTGGTTCGCAGGCCGGCGGCCCCGACTACCTGTTGCAATTCGTCGTCCCCCGAGCCGTGACCGAGAACACGCTACGTCGAGGCTTCGCCCCCAGCGAGTGATTGGGAATGGACCAGGCCAAGCGTTCGACTGCTGCTTGCGCGATGCTTTCGATGCAAGTCGTGCTCGAATCGACTCAAGTTACCTGGCATGGTTGCCCTTCGACTCGACCGCTCAACATCGATCCGCATATCGCACATTATGATGAAGCCAAGACACCCT
>JBJHDE010000734.1:0-2593 GCA_050486385.1 Planctomycetales bacterium
TAAGGCCCCCGTCCGTGCCTGTTGGGGGAGCCGGCCTGGTTGTTCCGTCATCCGCGCTGTGGGTCTGGCCGGGCCGTAGGGCGGCAGCAGACGTCTGGGTCGGGGCGGGGTGAATCTCAAAAAAAAGTCCTGGGCCGAGGTGCAGCTCCCTCTGTGCCGCGGCTGGTGGACCGAAAGCCTGGTCCCACTCGCTCCGAACCTCCGGGCGAAGGCAAACAGCGTGTGGGCGTCGCGAACTCAAGGCAAAGCCCGAACCCCGAGAACTCCGTGCGGCACCTGCGTAAGTGTCGCTCGGCACGCTTCTTTGAGGCGGTTCGAAAACTTCCCCTTGGGAGGGTCAGGCCTGTCGCGGCGCGGGTGCCGTTGAAGCCTGACTATCCACAGAAACGTATCGGGTCGGTCGTGCTCGAACGTTGAGCAATTTCCGCTGTCTTGATTTTGACGGCAGCGCCCAGGCACTCCGACCGGGCCACCTGGCACGATTGTGCCGGTTCGACGCGCCACACCGCTCCAGGCCAAACCAGGCCCTGGCTTGGGGGGCGGCCCAATTCCTTACCGCCTTTTCCCGGAAGTTTCATCGCGCCGCGAGGGCTACACCCACGCAAAACCCCCCGCAAGCAGCCAGCGGCCACCTGCGGGGGTTGGGATGGGAGTCAGACTCTGCCAACGAAGCGGACAAACCGCGGATCAGCGGAGCTTCTGGTTGATCGGCATCCGGACCCAGTCGGGACCAATAGTGACCGAGTCGCCACGCGGCGTGAATGTCCGGGCCCACACGGTGTAGTCGATCGTCTCGCTGACAAAGCTCGTGTGGCCGTCGGCGTAGGTGCAAACCACACCACCCGAGTGGAAGCTCCGAGCACGCGGCGCAGCACCAGAATTCTGATTGTTATTGTTATTGTTATTCTGCACGCTGTTGATCCTGAACCGCGAATTGGGGCCATCGTCGATTCCCCAGCAGTAACCGACCAACAACTCAGCCGGTGGACTCGTCCAGCGGCCGGCATCCACATTCTCCGACAGCAGCATCACCTGCGAGGTCCCATCGCCCGCCGCAATGGCCGCGATGGTCATGAAGAAGCCCGTGTTGGAGTTGAGACGATGATCAAAGAACACGCCCGAGTGCTGATTGTCATTCGGGTCCTCCAGACCGCTATTGACCACGTAGCTCATGGTGCCATCGTTGCCCAAGGCCGTGGTGTCGCTGGGGCAGACCAGCACTTCGATCGAACCCATTTCGGTGCTGTTCTGCAAAGGATCGCTCTGCCGCATTCCGCCAATGCCGAAGGCACGGCGGATGTCGGGCCGCCCCAGCTCGTCCAGAATCTCCCAGGTCCAGGGCAGCGCCTCAGGGTCATTTCCCACCCTCGGCCGCATCACCGCGTAACCCGGCAGCCGATTCCGCTTGCCCTCATTGATAATGAAGGCCAGGCCCACGTTCTTCTGATTGTTGATGCACTCGGTCCGCCGGGCGGACTCACGAGCACTGTTGACCGCCGGCAGCAGCAGGCCCGCCAGCATGGCGATGATGCCCATCACCACGAGCAACTCGACCAACGTAAAACCACTCCGCACTTGCGCTCGTCTCATCGGCGTGTCTCCCAGTCCCAGAACCTAGTTATCCCTGACCAGGCCCCCTGTCCCATAAAGAGGCCCTTTCTCACGACGCCCGACATCAAGCCGTCGAACGACAAGTCCTTAGTAGCAATCAACGTGCCAGCGGAACACCGACACACATCACTTATCCTAACATACCACGTGCAAACAACTTAAGTCGACAGACCCCAGCCAGGCGACACAACCTTTCAGGTGGGATGCTCGCCGGTGGCCGCAGCTTCTGCCGGAAAAAGTTGCCGGCACATCTTAGTCCTTGCCTGGGTCGCCCGGGGCGATCCGCTTCATCTTATTGTACATCGTCCGCTCGCTGATTCCCAAACGCCGGGCGGCCGCCGCGCGGTTGCCATCGCAGTCGGCCAGCGTTTCCAGAATCGCCTTGGTTTCGAGTTCTTCCAAAGTGTAGCCCACCAGCCGGCCAGTCGGCGACGCTTGCCCCTCGGCATGTAGGGCAGGTTGCGGCGGCAACATCAGATCCTCGGGCGTGATCGTTTGATCTTTGCAGAAGGCACTGGCCCGTTGCAGCACGTTGTCCAGCTCGCGGATGTTGCCCGGCCACCCGTGATGCATCAAGGCCCGCTCGGCCGTGGGGGTGAGTTTCGGAATCGCCGTCTGGCGACGCTGCGCGATGTCGGCCAGGATCCCCCGCGCCAGCTCAAGAACATCCTCGCCTCGACCCGCCAGAGGGGGTATCTCCAGCTTGAAGGTATTGAGCCGGTAGTACAGATCCACCCGGAAGGTCCGTTCGCGGACCATGGTGTCCAGATCCTGGTGCGTGGCGGCAATCACCCGCACGTCGACCCGGATGTCGCGGGTGCCCCCCAGTCGGCGGAAACTGTGGTCATCCAGAAAGGTCAGCAGCTTGGGCTGCAAGTCCAACGGCAGGTCGCCGATCTCGTCCAGAAACAGCGTCCCGCCGTCGGCCACCTCGGCCAGACCGGCCCGGGCGGTGTCGGCCCCGGTGAAGGCGTGGCGATCG
>JBJHDE010000735.1:0-2590 GCA_050486385.1 Planctomycetales bacterium
TCCGGCCCAGGTGGCCAACACTGGTGGTGCCGTCCAACGCTCGACCGACGACGGGGAGAATGCTCCCGACGAAGCCACTCCGGAGACCACGCCCCAAGAGTCGAGGCCTCCGCAAACGCCGGACACCCCGGATCGCACCGAAGACGCGGAACCGCCGGTGACCCAGACCGGGGCCAACACACCGGAGCCGCCAGCAGCCGGCGGCAACGAGGACACCTCGGGCGGTCGACCGCCATTCAACTTTGCACCGGAACGGCCTGAGGTTCCAACCGTCGAGCCGAATCCGACTCCCAACGAGGTCATGGTGCGTCCTGAATTGCCCGTCGATGGAGCGGAGCCTCCGGCGGTCGACCCTGGTGACGAACCGATGCCGCGTCGCAGCCCCAGCAGCCTGGGCGACTTGCTCGACGAACCCGATCCGATTCCTGATAATCTGCCGCCGTGGCAGGCCAATCTGCCGCGTCGAACCGGCCAGAAGCCGTTCGTATTGCATCACCTGCCCAAGCCAGAACGCAACAAGAAGGTGCTGGTGATTTCCGCCGATCGCGGCGAAACCGACCTGATTCGCAAAGACCTGACCGAATTGAATCTGCCGTTCGATCTGGTCCGCGACTTCCAGCCCATGATGCGGGACTTCTCGCCCTTTCACACGATCATCACGCTGACCAACCGCATGGACTTTTGGGCCGGCAAGGAGGATGCTCCCGAGCGGGTGGCGGTGGCCGACGCCTTGCAACAGTTTGTCCGCAACGGCGGGCACTGGGTGGTGTTCGGATCGTTCAACGCCCGTGGCACGGGGCAGTTGAGGCGGTATGGGCTGATGACGGGGTTCCATCATCATAGTGAGTTTGAACCGAACCCACCTCACACGGCTTTGCTGTTTCATGGTGGGTATCAGTTGGTGCCGCAAAATAACAAACTGCAATCGTCGGGCCACTTTTGGTTTTCGGGCAATCCACCCCACGTGTTGCTCCTGCGACGCCAGGATCAAAAGCCCTTGCTGGTGACTCTGCCCCACGAGGCCGGGCGGTTGACCTACTCCTGCGTGCAACCCAATTGGAAGTCTGACCTGTGGTATCAAACCCTGGTGACGCGGTGGGTCGGCCGGGGGGCCCCGATTTATCTGACACCCGAGTTGCAGCAGGTGGTCCGGGCCGATGGCGTGCCGTTGCCGCCGCAGGGCAAGGCCGAGACCGACGGCGAGAGCGGGATCCCGGTGCCAGACTCGTCGGAGCTGGCCGAGGCCCGCGAGGCGATCGAGGTTTTGTTTGAAGGCCAGTTGGAACCGACCGGCAAGAACCAGCAGATTCTGATGGCCGAGGAACTGTTGGCCTCGGCCGGCAATCTGAATCCCGCCACCGATGCCAGCAGTTACTATGTGCTGCTGACCATGGCTCGCGATCAGGCCCTGGCCGCCGGCGAGGCCAAGTTGGTCATGCAGGCGCTCGAGAAGCTCACGCGGCAGTTTGCCGTGGACGGCAAGACGATGCGGAGCGAGATGTTGGGCCAGTTGATGGAGGGCTCGTTGCCCGCCGACGAACGGTTGCAACTGACCGAGTCCGCTTTGGAATTGATTGCCGAACTGCATGCCGCCGAGCGGATGAGCCAAGCCGCCACGCTGCTGGAAGCCACGGTGGCTTCGGCCCGCCGCACGCGGAATCCCGCCATTTTGCGGGCGGCGCTAGAACTGCGAGAGCAGCACGATCGGCTGGCCCAGGTTGCCGGTGCGGCCGAGCAGTTTCAGGCCAAGTTGGAGGCCGATCCCGAAGACTCCGAGGCGCACGCCCGCTGGGGCCGTCACTTGTGCTTCAAGCTGGCCAATTGGGATGAGGGGCTGCCGCATTTGGCGGCCGGTTCCGATGCCAACCTGGCTAGCCTGGCCCGCGATGATTTGGAAGTCGCCCGCGAGGCCAAGGACCAGCAGGAGCTGGCCGACCGCTGGTTGGCGATTGCCCCACGCTTGGAGCGTGACGAGCGGGTGGCCGCACAGCGGCGGGCCTTGCAGTGGTACCACACCGCGCGGCTCAGCCTCAGCGGCCCCCTGCGAGCCGTGGTTGAGCGAAAGATCGACGAACTGACCGAACAAACCCGACCGTGAGTGGGCGTGTGGCTTCCGGATTCAGAGCGTTCTTCACTGGTCCTGAGATCGGGGCCGTCAAGCCGACGGTCGCTAAGTTGGGCGATCCACGCCGAGCAAATCAAGCGGCTACTGGCGTTGGAACAGGGCCTGGCGGATTTGCTCGGCGAAGGTGGGGATCGAGTCGAGTGTGCGGCGGAAGTCGTCTTTGTTGAGGAAGTAGCACTCGACCGGTTCGATGGCGCGGACCGTGGCGTTGCGGGGCTCGTCGGTCATCAGGGCTTTTTCACCGAAGAAGTCGCCTTCGCCCATGGTCACCAGCCGGTGCTGTTGCCCATCGTCGCCCCGCTTCCAAACTTCCACCCGCCCGCGGCGGATGATGTAGAACTTGTCGCCCGATTCGCCCTCGACCACGATGTCGGTCCCGGTGGGGAATTTCTGCTTACCCAGCTTGTCGGCCACATCGGCGATCTTGGGGGCGGGCAGCTCTTCGAACAGCTTGATGTCGTGCAG
>JBJHDE010000736.1:0-2581 GCA_050486385.1 Planctomycetales bacterium
GCCTGATTGAACTCGATCGGATGGTGGCCATCCAGACCGACCCGGCCAGCCAGGAACTGGCCACCGGCGTGCTGGCCGTACTGGGCGATTGCAACGACCCGGTCGCGATCGACTATGTGCGGAGCATCTTCGATCTGTACCCCGAACGCCGCGAAGAGGTCGCCATGGTGCTGGCCACCCGGCCCACCGACGACCTGGACGAAGCCAAAAAGAATTGGCCACTGCTGGTGCGGGCGCTGACCGTGACCGAGCGGCTGGCCGCCGAAATGGTGCTTGAGTCGCTGTCGCAGATTCGCCTGAAACCCGTACGGAGCGAGCCCACACGGCAGGTCATCCTGCGCGGATTGGAGCTGGGCGACGAAGGCGGCGACAAGGCCATCGCCGTGCTGAAGCTATGGCACCGCGATGCCGTCGCGGACGAGGATGCCGACATCACGGCGACGCTGACCGAGTGGCAGGCCTGGTTTGCCAAGACCTGGCCCGAAAGCCCGCCCGCGACCCTGCCCGAGCCTGATCCCGAATCGCAGTGGGATCATCAGGACCTGGCCCGCTGGTTGACCACGGCCGAGGGTTACGCGGGCGATCCGACCCGCGGGCGAGAGCTGTTTGCCAACAAGGGCCAATGTGCCAAGTGCCATCGCATGGGCACCCTGGGCGAGACGATCGGCCCCGACCTCACCAGCGTGGGCGTTCGCTTCCAGCGGAAGGAGATCCTCGAAAGCATTCTTTATCCTTCGCAGGTCATCAGCGATCAGTACCGCAGCCACACGGTGGTCACCGTGGATGGTAAGGTCCATCACGGGTTGCTGGGGGCTTCGGGTCCCAACAACGTAGTCGTCTTGACCCAAGACGGCCGCAAGGTGGAACTCGCCCGCGACGACATCGACGAGCTGCACCCCAGCCCGGTGAGCGCCATGCCCAAGGGCCTGATCGACGGGTTCACCAAGCAGGAGATCGCCGACCTGTTCAGCTATCTCACGCAACCCCCGGTCGGCCTGGCTCGCAATCCCAAGGACGAGTGACCGCCACGCGGTGATTTCGCCGACAACGACCAACATCCCGATCCGGTGCAAACCTGATCGGGATGTTGGCTTTGGTGGAGCGTGCTCAGGCCCCCGGCCTGGGCTCAGTGAACGACCCCGATGGGGTCGGGTTTCGGATTCGGCCCTGTATGGGCCGCTCCGTCAGCCCCGGGCATGGCCCGGGGTGATTCGTCGCCGTGATGGATTGCAATCCATGGCCCACGTTCACGCCAGGCCCATCGCACCCAGGCCCCCGGCCTGGGCTCAGAGAACGACCCCGATGGGGTCGGGATGCGGATTTCGGCCCTGTAGGGGCCGCTCCATCAGCCCCGGGCATGGCCCGGGGTGGTCCACCCGGGTTGGTTAACCCGGCGTTGCCGTTCACCCCGGCGTTGTTTTCACCCGGTGCATCCACCCGCGTTAAGCCGCGGCGGCGGTGTTGGGATAGGCAAAGCCGGTGGCGGCGTCGTTCCAACGGCGAAGCACGAGGGCCACCAGATGCCCACCGAAGGCGACCGACAGTTTGAGCGCAATCGTCGGTCGCAGCGGCCGACCCACCAGCGGCAGGTGCTCGAGCCGGCATTCGGGATCGGGGTTCGTCAGGTTGATGGTCGGCGGCATGAAGCCGTCGCGGAGGGCCAAGAGGGTGAGCGCGGTCTCGACACAGCCGGCGGCATTGACCGTGTGGCCCAACATGCTTTTCAGCGAGCTGACCGGCACGGCATCGGCCGCCCGGCCCAGGGCACTGCGAATGCCGACGGCTTCGCACACGTCGTTTTGTTGCGTGCCGGTGCCATGCACATTGATGTAGCCCACATCATCTGGGGCGATTCGTGAAGTCCGCAGGGCCTCGACAATCGTGTGGCTCAGGGCCTCGCTCTCGGCATCCAAGGCCGTGACGTGCAGACCCTCGCTGAACATCTTGCCGCTGGCAATCTCGCCATAAATGCGTGCCCCGCGCGCCAGGGCGTGATCCAGCCGCTCCAGCACCAACATGGCGCTGCCCTCGCCCATGACAAAGCCGTTCCGCTGGCGATCGAAGGGCCGACACGCCGCCTGGGGATCATCGTGCTCGGCCAACACCCGCATCTTCTTAAAGCCGGCGGCAAACAGCGGGTGAATCGCCTCGGCTCCGCCAACCAGAAAGATGTCGGCCTGGTTGTCTTGCATCGCCCGAACGCCGGCCAGGATCTCCACGGTGCCGCTGGCGCAGGCCACCGAGTGGCTCAGCCGCGGTCCCCGCAGGCCCAGGGCATTGGCCACCTGAATGCACGCAGTGTTCGGCAAAAGCTGCTTCCACCACGCCACGGCGTCGCGATCCACCAACTCGGGCCGACCAAACGCCGTGTGGCAGTAACCCGTGTCACCCATGTGGGCAGCAATCGCACACCCAAACCGCTCGCGCGAGTAAGTCAGCGGGTGGAGTCGGGCGTCGTGGATGGCCTCATCGGCGGCCATCTGGGCCAACCGCATCACCTTGCCTTGCCGGGGCGACTCGTCGGGCAAATCGACCATGGCGGCCAGCACGAAACCATCGGGCAATTCGGGCAGTCCACGCG